>NZ_JBHFLM010000169.1:0-16003 GCF_041928655.1 Pelatocladus sp. BLCC-F211
TTTTACCCCTCCCCCAACCCCTCCCCGCAAGCGGGGAGGGGTGGCGAAGCCGGGGTGGGGTCTTTGTATGCGTCTTCATATAGAATTGGTATTAGACTAAAAACCAATAATATATAAAAATCTCTCTTGTTTTTTTCTTAACCTTATTTTCCAGACAGGTATATTTTTGTGAATCAACCAATTAAAGTTAGCAATCATCCTTTTCGGTTTTTACTTTATTTGGAGTGGATATTATTAGTTGTTTCTGCTTCTGCTGTCCTCATACCTTCTCATTTTCAACGTTTCAATAATCAGTCTACAGAGTTAACAATTTTGAGTTTGCTTGTTTTTGGTTTAATGGGCTTGAGGTTGCCTACCAAAAATAAATTCATTAAGGTAATTTACACAATTATAGAAATAATTTTAATTATATTCATTTCCTTTTACAATACTAAACCATCTGGAAGATTTTTCCCTTTTTTATACTTGGTTTTAGTAATTCGTAGCTGTTTTATTTTTCAAATTCAAGGTCGTTTATTTATTACGTCTTTATCTCTGATATTATTTATTTTTTCTATATCACAAAGAAAACCCCCTCGTCCGCCAATACAAATATCACCTGCTCTCCAAGAGAGATTGTTATTTTATAATTTTGTTGTTGCTCTATTATTTGGATTAGCTTTAGTTTTTGTATTAATGTTGATGAATACTATTTTATCTGAAAGAGAAAGCCGAGAAAAACTAGCAATTGCTAATCAAAAACTACGTCAATATGCTTTGCAAATTGAGAATCAAGCAACTTTGGAAGAACGCAATCGGATTGCTAGAGAGATTCATGATTCTTTAGGACATTCTTTGACAGCGTTAAATTTACAATTAGAAACTGCTTTGAAATTGTGGCAATCTAATCCAGAAAAAGCTCAAACATTTTTAGCAAGAGCAAAAGAATTAGGTTCAAAAGCATTACAAGATGTCCGACAATCAGTTTCTACAATGCGTTCTCATCCCTTACAAGAACAATCATTAGAACAGGGAATTGCTAATCTTGCAGAAAGTATGCAACGTACGACTGGAATCTCGCCAATTCTAAAAATTAATTTATCTCATTCCATTTCTTCGGAGATGACTAACCCGATTTATCGAATTATTCAAGAATCATTTACCAATATTTGTAAATACGCTGAAGCTACAGAAGTGAAACTGGAATTAAGAACGACAGATACAGATTTATATTTAATAGTTGAAGATAATGGGAAAGGTTTTGATTTAAGGCAAAACACCACAGGATTTGGACAGCAAAGTATGCGCGATCGCACTTTAGCATTAGGTGGAAAATTTAATATTAACAGTACTCCTGGTTCTGGTTGCCAAATTAGAGTTGAAATCCCCTTACCGAGGTACAGCTAATGATCAAAGTCTTGTTGGTAGATGATCAAAATTTAATTCGTCAAGGATTAAAGGCTTTATTAGAACTAGAGCCTGATTTAGAAATTGTTGGAGAAGCCGAAAACGGCGAGAGTGCAATTCATTTGATTGAACAATTATATCCAGATGTGATTTTAATGGATATTAGAATGCCGATTATGGATGGAGTTGCAGCAACGCGAGAAATTCACAAGCGTTTCCCCAGCATACAGATTTTAGTATTAACGACTTTTGATAATGATGAATATGTAACAGCAGCATTACAAAATGGCGCCATGGGTTATTTACTCAAAGATACTCCTTCCGAAGAATTAGCTGTTGCGATTCGCGCTGTTTATAAAGGATATACCCAATTAGGCCCAGGCATAGTCAAAAAACTTTTGACTCAATTCCCGCGAGTTGTACCTAATAACTCGTCACCTCCACCACCAAGTTTAACTGAATTGACTCCTAGAGAAAAAGAGGTTTTGCGCTTAATTGCAACTGGTGCTACTAATAAAGAAATTGCCCAGAAACTTTACATTTCTGAAGGAACAGTGAAAAATCACGTCACTAATATTTTAAATCGTTTAAATTTACGCGATCGCACTCAAGCAGCAATCTTCGCCAACTCATTTTTATCTTATTTAAACTAGCATGATGAGATAATTATTTTGCCCGCCTCAATTTCTCTTGATTCAAAATGACAAGAGGTTTTTTAACAGCAGTAATTGCTTCTGGGCGAAATTTAAATGAGGAGTTCTGCAAAACTTTTAGGGCTGTTTCTAAATTAGAGACAGTTATGTCTAGTTCTTTTGTAGATAATTGCTTCAAATTTTCTTGCCAACTCGAAGTAATATCACCTAAAGCATAAGCTGCACTGTGGCGAACAGTTTCATCTGTGTCTTGTAAACGGTTAACTAAAGTTGGTATTGCTGGTGTCGCAGCTTTTCCAATACTACCTAAAGCAGAAATCACATTTACCCGCATCCAATTATCCTGATCATCTAATTTTTTCATGAGGGCGGGTACAGCAGATGCCGCATCTTTGCCCATAGCGCGTAAAATGTGGACTGCACCGTAACGTTCTTGTTGATTCTTGCTGTCTAAACCAACTACTATGTAAGGGACATAAGCTTTTCTGTCAATTTTGGCGATCGCTTGCACTGCATGAGAACGAACAGTTGCATCTTTGTCATCTATTGCACGCATCAGAGCCGGTATAGCTTGAGCAGCATTTGCACCGATTTTACCGATAATTACTAATGCGCTGGTACGAACTTGGGGATCACTATCTTCCAAAGCTGTAATTAAGGCGGGAACAGCAGGTTTACCCACTTTTGCTAAATAATCTATGGCAGCAGAACGATGTTGAGGATGCTTTAATCGTTGGATATGGTAGTTAATTTGTGTCGCGGTTTGTGATTGTGCAGAAGTTGCGTTGATGATTACTAAAGGCGATGAAAGACAGATGCAAGCGATCGCGATTTGGGAAACTATGACATTTAAGCGCTGTTTGTGAGTATATCTAGTCACAAGCATGATTTTGACAATTTATTTATTAAATGAAACAGACAAAGCCTTGAAAAATTTAGTTCCAGTTTGAAAGAAAAAAGGATAGAGAAGAAATCTTTTTCCCATCTGGTACAAAAACTATGCTTATAAAGTAAATCTTAATTAGGGTGCGTTAGGCGCTTTTCAAGTATTTTTCATTACAACTCATATTGAAGTCTGCGTCTAACACATCCTACAAGAATTTGATTTTTACTTGATAAATTACCTCTTAGCTAGAATTTTTTCATTTACTATTTAAATAACTCTACACATTCTTCTCTCAGAACACCTTTTTTAACTTGAATTTTTCTAAAGCTTTTAGCAATAATCTCTTCGCAAGATATTTCAATTTGTGATTGATTAACTGATATTAAATCTTGAATCGAAGCTCCATAAATAATTTCTGAAACACCAGCCCAAACGCAAGCTGTCGCACACATTGGGCATGGTTCACCTGTTGTGTATATGCTATAACCTTCTAAAGAATAATTTTGAAGTTTTGCTGTTAAACTACGAATGACATTTATTTCTGCATGAGCAGATGGATCGTTATCTCGCTTCACAGTGTTGTAACCAACGGCAACTACTTCTCCTTCTTTGACAATTACTGCTCCATAAGGTGCATCTGCTTTTTTTGCTTCTGCTATGGCTAAACGCATAAAATCTTCTGGAGTCATATAATTAAGATATAATTTATCGGTTTTAAATGATGCATATTCAGTATATATCAATATAATTAGAGTTGTGAATATGATTTTTGATACGAACCACAAAGTACGCAAAGGACACGAAGAGTATAGAGATATTTAGGTGAGAGAATCGAAGAGTTTTTATGTTATTGATGAAAGAAAAAACTGCTTTTTATTTAGCAGATTTGGAAACACCAGTAGGTAAAGTTATTAATTTATCTATTGCTGGGCTAGTTTTGTTATCATCAGGATTCTTTGTAGCGGAAACTTATAATATACCTGATATTGTTAGAATATATTTAAAGATTTTAGATAATATTATTTTAGTTGTTTTTGCTTTGGAATATTTTCTGCGTTTATGGAGTGCGGAAGATAAAGTTAAGTATGTTTTAAGTTTTTATGCAATTATTGATTTAATAGCCATTTTACCGTCTTTTTTGGGTGCTATTGATATTAGCTTTCTACGTTTATTACGCTGGCTCAGAATTTTAAGGTTAATCCGGTTTATAGATCAAAAATATTTATTTGGTATCAGTAGTGAAGATGGTGTGATTTTTGCCAGGATCTTATTTACTCTGTTTGCAATTATATTTGTGTATTCTGGCTTAATTTATCAAGTCGAGCATCCTGTAAACTCGAAAGTATTTACTACTTTTTTGGATGCTTTTTATTTTTCAGTTGTGACGATGACAACTGTGGGTTTTGGCGATGTAACTCCTACTTCGGAGTTCGGACGTTTGCTGACAGTTTTAATGATTATAACAGGTATTGCGCTGATTCCTTGGCAAGTAGGTGATTTAATTAAACGCTTAGTTAAAACTGCTAATCAGATAGAAACTGTTTGTCCTGGATGCGGTTTAGCGTTCCATGATGCTGATGCGATATTTTGCAAAAGTTGTGGTACAAAATTAGATAAATCATCACAATCTCAAATCAAATGAGCAATTATTTACTATTTGTAGTAAGCGCTTCTGTACGAGAAGCGCTTACTAAGAGTTAATTTTCACGCTTGACTTTTCTTTACATAGTTCGGTTTATTCGTGCCGACTTACTTAGTTGTTGTACTCAGTATTAACTATATTTCCCAATTACAGTGTTTTAAAGCCTTTTGTTGCTTTCTTTTGTCCTTTGTTTTTCGATTTAGATTTGTGGACTTCTCCTAAAGCTTCTTGGAATAAATTATGTAGATGTACTGGTACGCTGGCGATTTCTGGTAATTCTGGTTCTAGAGGTTTATGATATTCTTGTAACAGTGTATTTAAGTCATTTTGTAAGTTAAAGTCTGAACGTTGTAGGACTGTTTGCAATATTTTTTCTAATGAATTTGGATACTCTGCCGCAAGGCGATACCATATAAAAGCATTGATATTTTTGCTTTCTAAATAGTGGCGAATTATTTTCTCAGAGTCTTCAAGGCTTTGCCAATCTTCTGCTGCCAAAATTGTTTTAATTTTGGTATATGTGGGTAAAAACATCTGTCCCCAACGGGGATGAGAAAGTGCAGTTACTTCTTCTGCTTTTTTGAGGTCAGCAGGTAATTCCACTTTTGATGTTACCATTTTGGCTGTGGTAGTTTTATTGTTCAACAATTGCGATACTACTTTAGAGTCAGCACCCATGTCTTCGGCTGCGGCTTTGATTTCTTCTTCGTCAACTCCTGCTTCTTCGGCAATTTCTGCAAGTGATTTTGAGGAATCTATTCCGGCTGCGGCTAAACTTTTCTCGGTAGTGATTTCTTGGAGTTCGGCGATTTTTTTATTGAGTTGGTATCCTGGCATTGTGACTTCATCACTACCAAAAAATTCCAGAAATTGCTGATGATATCTTAACACTGACTGCCAAGCTTCTTCTAACAAGTCAGGTGCATCACTGTAAAGATGGCTTTTGTAATTTTCTTTAAAATTGCCAATTGCTACTGCTAGTTTTGGTTTACCCAGTTTACCCATTTGTGTATAGGGACCAGAAAATGTCCAGTAGGATTCTGTCACAGGAGAAATGCGAGTGAGTAGAATTTCTCCTTCTTTTAACCGTGACATTTCCTGTTGGATTTTGGGGTTGTTGAATTTAATAATGTAGTTTTTGGCTGTTAGCCAGTTCATTAACTCAAAGCCATCGTCTAATATTTTAACGATCGCAAATAACCCCATAAAACTACGATGCCAATTATTCAGCAATTGGCGATCGCTTGGTGACAATTCTGGATGAGTTTGTATAAACAGGTCTACTGGTGATTTATCCCCTACTTTACCTTCGATAGCAAAGCTGTCTATTGTTAACTCTTGTTGGATTGTATCACCAGATCCACGCCGCAACTGCGCTGCTGCATAAGTTTCCAATGCTCCTGCCAGTTCATCGTCTGCATCCAAGATAAAATCAATTAACGCTTGCTTAAGTTGGTGCGATCGCTCTAAAAGTGCATCCACAGTTTCATCTCTCGGTTTTAACTTTTCGTAGATTATAGGTTGCCGAAAGCCGGATGGATCTAACTATTGGCTTAATTTCTCAAATTGCGATGCGACTTGGCATAAATTACCTATTATTTACAAACATTGTAATTTTTTGCTTGAAATTTCACATTAGATTACGTATTATCTCTTAATTGTGGGTTGTTTGGCTCACACAAACTTAAACCCTAGATATTTTTACTTTAAACACAGTAATTGAGTAAGTATATATTTTTTTAGTAATATCTGCAAAATTATTTTGAGAATCTGCGAAATTAGATCAAACTACATAGTAGTATTTACTCTTACTCCGTTATTCCAGTAAATTCACTAAGAGTTCAGTACAAAAAAGAGGAAAATATGAAACGATATCTGTATCTGGGATTGGCTAAACAATTTGTACTGATGGTAACTCCAATAGTAGCGAGTTCTGTTGTAGCAAGCTCACCCAGTCAGGCTGCTAGTCTAGCTTTTGCTCAAGAAGAGTTGAATTTTACCAACTTTAGTCAAAGTTTTGGCATTATTGACAGACAAAATCAAGCTAATACCAATGCCTCTACTTTTAGTGATGATGCAACAGTATTAACTATCAATCAACAAGTACAAACAGATTTCACATTTACTCCACCACAAGCTTATACTCAAGTGGGTTTGAGTCTTGCTAATGGACAAGGTACAAGTTACTTCGGAACAGCAGATACTTTTGGGGGAATAGTCGGTAATTTTGACATAGATGCTGGTAACTTGTTTTCTTTTGATTTCACAGCTTATTTAAATTTGGGAACATCAATAGATGATTCCTCACAAGAAAATGCTAAAGCAATTGGAGATATTTCATTCTTATTATTCGATACAAGTTATATTGAGCCAACAAATATCTCCGATTTTGTAGCGAATGTATTATCTGGAAAACAAAGTATTAACACAAATCCTTTAGATTACTTTTCACTCACTGCCAATATTAACACTGCTGGTGATAATGATTTTCTCACATATCAAAATAGCCAAAATGTTAGCTTGTTAAATGAATTAGATGCATCTAACTTTGGTGGAAATCAAGAAACAGCTGGCGCTCTGATTAGTGGATCTTATCAACGCTCTTTTGATAACAAAACAAATCTTACTTTAGTAGCAGTCAGAAAAAGCCAAGTCAAAGTTGCAGCACCTGAACCTTCAACTTATGTGGGTTCAATACTATTTTTTGGTTTAGGTGCAATTGCTTTGAAAGCAAAACGTAAGTTAATTCGGCAAAAATAAAGCTAACTAGTTGGGGTCGTCATTTGTCATTGGCAAGAGTTTAGTGCATCTTTACTTACAATAAAAATATATGAAAACCTACGATTGGATCGTCATTGGTGCAGGTATTACGGGTGCTGCACTAGCCTATGAACTAGTGAAAGTCGGCTTTTCGGTACTTTTGTTAGAACAAGATGCAACATTACGCAATGCGACTCGTTATAGTTATGGTGGTTTAGCTTTTTGGTCTGCTACAACTCCCCTGATGCGTCAATTGTGTGATGAGGGAATAGCGCGTCATCGCATTCTTAGCACAGAGTTAGGTGCTGATACTGAATTTCGAGAGTTAGATTTATTGTTGACGATCGCAACCGACACTGATCCAGAAGTTGCTGCGGCGTTCTACGCTAATTTTGCCATTCCTCCCAAGTTAATTAGTGTTGACGAAGCTTGGGAGATGGAACCTTTATTAAATAAACAAGCGATCGCAGGCGCTTTAACTGTCAAACACGGTCATATTAACCCCGAAAAAACAGCACAAGCTTACATTGAAGCATTTCTGCGGGTTGGGGGTGAAATGGAAATTACCCAAGTCCAGAACTTCACCTCAAATCATGCTTCGCAAACCATCAAAACAACTACAGAAACTTATCACACTGCTAACATTGTCGTCTGTGCTGGTGGACTCACTCGACAATTGCTCAAAGCATCCGGTATTCCGATAAAGTTGTATTTTACCCATGCGGAGATGATCCAAACTCCACCCGTAGAAGTGCAATTACGTACCTTAATAATGCCGGCTAATCTCCAACGCTTTCAATTAGAAGCAGAGTCTACCAAAGTTGATGAATTATGGAATGAACCGGGACATGAACTATTAGCACCAATTTTAGATACGGGTGCAATTCAGTTTCAAGATGGAAGTATGCGCTTAGGTCAAATTAGCCGTGTCCTTAGCGATCCCTACGTTGAGATAGATAGAAAAACAAGTGAAAGCTGGCTGAGGCGAAGTATAGGAGAAATATTGCCAGCATTATCTAGTTTACCAGGAACTTGGCATCATTGTTTAGTGGCATTTAGTGGCGTTCGCCTTCCTGTAATCGGTTCTATTCCTGGATGTCATGGAGTCTATCTATTCTCTGGGTTTAGCAATCCTCTAGTGATTGTGCCGCCTTTAGCCCAACGCTTTGCTAATTATTTAACTGGCAAAGAAGACAAAATTATTTCTCAATTATCTCCTGTTCGTTTTCAATCTTCGATTTAGCCAAAAGTTCTGCGGCTTCTTTGAAAAGCTCATTTTGTTCTTTTTGAATTTCACTGAGCCTTTGAGAAATTTCTTGTAATCTTTGTTGCTTTTCTAGGTGATTAATTTGATAATTTTCTGATGGTAAAATAGGTAACTTATTCTCATATATATGAGAACCTGATAGTTTTTTGATAGCTAAATTACTAATTTGAGTGAATGATGAGAAACTAAATTTAATAATAGCTAAAATCAACTTCAATGGAACTTGTAATATTGTTCTACTAGCTGATTCAATCAAGCGACCAATTGCTTGAATAATACTTCCAATTATAGCTAGAAGAAACAACAAAATGATAATACTAATAATTGGGTGATTAGCTGCCCAACTAATAATTTGTGCTAATTGAAAAATAGAACGATTTTGATTCAGCCAATCATTCATATCGCTTCAGAATTTCCCAATGTTCACGCTATCATACCTATATGGGCAGCGACGATATGCCAAGTTCCACTCGGAGAGACAGCCCAAACTCGCGTGAAACGAAAGTCACCATTTGTAGGAGTATGATTATAGCTACCAGATAATTGCATTCGGACTGAAACGATCGCTACCTCTCCATGAATTTGAATATGCTGCTGTGAAGGTATCAACTCGTGTATTTTAAACAAACCAGATTCGTGAGCAGCGAGATCATCTTGTTTTCCTAATAATTCTCCAAGATGACTAGTGATGATAATTTCCGGGGCTAGTAGTTCATTCAAAACGCTGACATCAGAAGCAAGCATGGCCTGTCTGAGACGTTCTTCGACGTTGATAATCTGAGTTTCAACTGTTTCAGTCATGGTGTTTGTTTATATAGTTGTTTTTTCTGCTTATCTGGTTATAAAGGTTGAAATCTCACTCTTAATCCATCTTTCGGGTGGATGGTAGGAATTCGTACGTTATCTAAACTTTGATTGGGCAAGATTTCCCATTTATAACTACGCAATAGGTGTGCAGCTATTATTTTCATCTCCATCTTGGCAAATGCTATGCCAACACAGATGCGTGGGCCACCACCAAAACCGATTAAACTGAAGGGGCGTTGTTTTTGTTCTTGTCGTTGGGAACTAAAGCGATCTGGATCAAAACGCTCTGGTTGAGGATAAATTTCTGATATACGATGGGTTTCTGGAATTGCGTAGATCAGTTGCCAACCAGCAGGTACAGAAAATCCTTGAAATTCAAACTCTTTGATCACGCCACGAAAACCTCCTCCTACAGAAGGATGCAATCTTTCAATTTCTAGCAATATCTGCTCTAAATAAGGCATTTGTCCTAGTTGTTCTAAAGTTAAGGCACTGTTACCAACAAATTGTTGTTGTTCATCTCTGGCACGTTGCATTACCTCTGGGTGAAGAGCTAACTCTAAACATAGCCAAGTTAGCATTGTAGTTGTAGTTTCATGTCCAGCAAAAAGTAGTAGAACTGCTTGGGCAATTAGTTCCTTTTCACTGAGACTGTTACCTTCTTCATCTCTGGCTTGTATTAGAAGACTTAAGGCGTCTTTTGTGGGATTTTTTTGGCGTTCTTTAACAACTTGAGTTAAATGTTCTAATATTTGATTGCGAGCTGCGATCGCTTTGCCGAATTGAGTAAATGGTAAAGTTAGTGGATTAATCGCAAATAGTCCATTTGTTAATGTTGTAAACAATTTGCTGAGACGATCAGATTCAGCATCTGTTTGAGTACCCAGTAATAGTTCACTGGCAATACTAAATGTCAACTTTTTGAATTCTTGAAACCAAGTAAATTCCTGTTGTTCTTCCCACTTTTTCAAATAGTTGAGTGTAATATTCTCCATTGTGTTGAGATAATTTGCCAGTGCTGGCCCATGCATTGCTGGCATAATTAAACGGCGTTTTAGGCGATGTTCTTCTCCATCCATGAGAAATAGTGATTCGCCCAACAGGACTTTAAAATTATTTGGCCATCCCTCACGCCAAGAAAAATGATCTATATGACTAGAAAGAACAATTTCTGCTGCTTCTGGCCCCACCATTACCACAGTTGGTCTGCCTAAAATGTGACTTTTAAAAATAGACCCGTAGCGTTCGTAGCGCTTCGTGATAAAATCAGGATCAACAACGAATGGTAATGTTTCACCTAATACAGGTATACCGAAGCTTCCAGGTGGGAATTGCTTGTTTTTCATGTGTAAATGCAGATAATTTCAGATAATAACTGGTAGCCAGAAGTAAAATTTTGATTGATTTATAAAGTAGTGTAGCGTAGCAGAAGTGGGGGCGTACAGCCGGGTTGCCCCTAACCATATATTTGTATGATCAAAAAAGTTAAATACTATGACATGCGATCGCAACAAGTCATTGATAGAGTGGTAAATAGAGGCTTGATAACAGATAGGTAAAGATAATGACGCTGCAAGAATTCAAGCAATTAATCGAAAAACAGCAAAAAAGTCCTGATTCACTACCAAAAGCTCTCCAAGCATTGTGGTTTGACTATAAAGATAATTGGGATAGAGCGCATGAAATAGTTCAAAATGCCAATGATCTCGATAGTGCTTGGGTTCATGCCTACCTACACAGAAAAGAGGGTGATTTGAGTAATGCGTGTTACTGGTACAGACGTAGTGGGAAGCCAGAATTTCATGCAGGACTCGATCAAGAATGGGAGCAAATAGTTTCTGATTTGCTGATGAAGGTGAAAGAATTATGGATGCCGATGAATTAATACGGCGTTACGCCGACGGAGAAAGGGATTTTACTGCTGTTAATTTAGCAGGAGCTAAGTTGATCGGAGCATATTTGGTTGGCATCAATTTATATGCAGCAGACTTGAGTGGTGCTAATCTGGCTAGAGCTAAACTATGGGGTTCTAATTTAGGTGGCACAAACCTAGCCAAAGCCAACTTAACCAGAGCTAACCTCAGTTGTGCAAAGTTAATAGAAGCGAATCTGCGTGGAGCAAAACTACACTATACCAAGCTGTTTGGAGCAAATTTAACCGGAGCTTGCTACGACGACAGCACCCGATTTTCCTATGGCTTTGATCCACAAAGTAGAAATATGCGAAAGATATAAACAAGTAATATGAAATTGTACAAACTACCTCTTACGGATGAGGGATTATTTCTCAGGAGATATTAACTTTTGTAAATATGAAGTTTATTTTGCTCGATTTTGGGGAAAAGCCATGAAAGCAAGCAAAGGCATTTTACAAAAAGCTTTGTTTAGTATAGTTGGTGTGGGTAGCCTCTTTGCCTTGTCTGCCTGTGGTCAACCGAATGCAGAAAATACTACTCCGACGGTTGGAGAAGCACCTACAGCAAATACCTCACCTGTTGCTGAAGTGACTCCAACAACTACTGCACCTGCAACAGAAACACCTGCTGGTACAACCGCAAACAAAAATTTTGCAGAACTTGCTCAAGCAGCAGCCAGCCAAGGGTCTTTTAAAACCTTAACCCAAGCATATAAAGCCGCAGGTTTAGAAGATCAATTGACTGCACAAGGCCCCTACACAGTCTTTGCACCGACTGATGCTGCTTTCAAGGCTTTACCACCAGGTACTCTAGAAAATCTCCTCAAGCCAGAAAACAAACAACAGTTAGTGAAGCTTCTTAGTTACCACGTCATACCCGGACAAGTTACCTCTAGTCAATTGACATCTGGAGATGTAAAAACAGTCGAAGGTAATCCTGTGACAATTGATGTTAACAGTACTGCTAAAACAGTATCCGTCAACGGTGCTAAAGTTACTCAAGCCGATATTCTGGCTAGCAATGGCGTTGTTCACGTAGTTGACAAGGTAATTATCCCTCCAGATTTGCAAGCAAGTCCTACCTCTAGTCCTACAGCAAAGTAGTAAAGTTTGTAGTAAGGACTTTAGTCCTTAAATTTTCATTTTCAAGCACTAAAGTGCTTACTACAAACCAAGCAAAAAAACCGGGGAACATAATTGCTACCCGGTTCAGTCTATGGGGTATGAGAATCCTCAGCTTAGGGACACATTAATCCTGTGTCCCTATTTACTTATCTGGCAAAATTACAGAGCAACAGTTTTCTTGATTGCAGCATTAAGTTCGCCTTTTGCATATTTAGCAGCAAACTCTTCCAAAGAAACCTGCTTGATCTTACTAGCATTACCAGCAGTTTCAAATTGTTGGTAACGGTCTGCACACACTTTTTGCATGTACTTAATAGAAGGCTTGAGGAAGTGACGGGGGTCAAATTCCTTGGTATTAGCAGCCAAGGCTTCCCGAACAGCAGCAGTAATGGCCAAACGGTTGTCAGTATCGATATTTACCTTACGTACACCGCTCTTGATACCTTTTTGAATTTCTTCTACAGGTACACCGTAGGTTTCGGGGATTGTACCACCGTACTGGTTAATCAAAGCAATCAAATCTTCGGGTACGGAGGAAGAACCGTGCATTACCAAGTGGGTATTGGGCAAACGGCGGTGAATTTCTTCAATGCGGCTGATTGCCAAAATTTCGCCTGTTGGCTTGCGGGTGAACTTGTAAGCACCGTGGCTAGTACCAATAGCAACAGCCAAAGCGTCTACTTGGGTTTGCTCAACAAAATCAACAGCTTGGTCGGGGTCGGTTAACAGTTGAGAATGATCGAGTTTACCCTCGAAACCGTGACCATCTTCAGCTTCACCCATACCAGTTTCTAGAGAACCCAAGCAACCGAGTTCGCCTTCAACGCTGACACCCAAAGCATGAGCTACTTCCACCACTTGACGGGTGACTTTGACGTTGTACTCATAGCTAGCTGGGGTTTTAGCATCAGCTTCCAGAGAACCATCCATCATCACGCTGGTAAAGCCGTTCTTAATTGCTGAGTAGCAAGTGGCAGGTTCGTTACCATGATCTTGGTGCATGGCAATGGGAAGATGGGGGTAAGTTTCCACTGCTGCCAAAATCAAATGACGCAGGAAGTTTTCACCTGCGTATTTACGAGCGCCACGAGAAGCTTGCAAAATGACGGGGCTATCTGTTTCATGAGCAGCTTGCATAATTGCTTGAATCTGCTCCATGTTGTTCACGTTAAAAGCTGGAATACCGTAATTGTTTTCAGCCGCGTGATCCAACAGCAGCCGCATTGGCACGAGCGCCATAGATAGTCCTCCTAATTGTGTTGTCAGCTAGTCGGTTTGGAATATTGCGTAAATATATATTACGCCAATCTTAAGAAATTATTGTGATCCTATAGGAAATTATAACTAGTCATGGGTGTCTATGCTGAAAAAGTTTGCAGTATCTGTGGATAAATATCCTCTATAGTTGCTCGATGTTACTGTACAATCAGTTACCCGATGCTTTGGGGTTTTGGTAACACTGTATTCCAAATGAGCAAATAAGGGACTTCCAGATCAAAAAATATCCCAACGCGGGGACAAGGAGGACAAGGAGGACAAGGAGGACAAGGAGGACAAGGAGGACAAGGGAGAGAATAAACATCAATGATGCGCGATGCTTTATTTTCGAGATGGCTAATTATCGGAAAATCCCACAACCTGTAGATTAAAATATGATTCTTCTTACACCCTTACACTCTTACACCCCTACACCCACTTTCCCTTACTTTATCTATAAATATAGTTAAAGCTCCTTAGTCAAATAGACTTCAGGAGCTTTGATTTTTATTCACCGCGACGCCGTTTTACCTAAGTTTTTGACCTGGAGTAAACCAGGTGGGTACCATGTCTTCCGTTTAAAGTTTCCGGGTACAAGCCCGGTTTACTGCCACGAAAAATGCTTGGTTCCCTTACTTTTACAAGTCATAGATCACAAAACTTGTTGGCAGTCACCAACGTCGCAGTGCTATGAATCGATTATAGCTTTTAAAGATGATTTTGTGTATGCCAAATTAGATTTTTTTGCTGGTTTAATTGGCGTACCAAATATTTTCTATAGTGCGGGCGATCGCCATTGCTTGATCTTGATTTTGATGATCTAACAAAACGGTGACGTGTCCTAACTTTCGCCCTGGACGAGATTCTGTTTTTCCGTACCAGTGGACATAACTTTGAGGAATTTGTTTTATTTTTTGACGTTTAGTAATATAATCATTTGTTGCTCTTTCGTAGCCCAACAAGTTTACCATAATAGCACATGGGCAAGTAAGTTTAGGATTGCCTAAAGGTAAACCAGAAACTGCTCTTAAGTGTTGTTCAAACTGGGAAGTTTCACAGGCGTCGAGAGAAAAATGTCCAGAATTGTGAGTGCGGGGTGCTATCTCATTTACTAGCACTTTGTCATCTGCTTTAAGGAATAATTCAATCCCAAAAACTCCTACTGCTTCGAGGCTATTCAGGAGTGTATGGGACATATTCTCAACCTCTTTTTCCACGTGCAATGGAATATCTGCTGGTGCAATCACTCGCCGACATACTTGTTCTTCTTGTTGGGTTTCTACAATTGGGTAAATCACTACTTCACCGTTGACAGAACGCGCTGCAATAACTGCCAGTTCTCGCTCAAACGGGATAAATTCTTCTAATATAAAAGCTAGATGATTTGCAGATTCTAATTTTTCCTGAAGAGTGTGGATATCTTTAATAATAAAAGTACCTTGACCATCATAACCGTGACGGCGAGCTTTTAAAACGATAGGAAATTTTAATTTACTTATAAGTGAAAAATTATGAAGATTTTCATTTTGTATTCCTAACTCTTGACTTTCAACAGCTAACTGTTTGGCTCCTGTTTGTGCGTCTTGTTTCCAGTTTCCTTTGATATCAAAGAATTGAGGAACTGGTAAACCTAAATCGCGTAAATAACAGCGTTGGTGATATTTATCTAGAAGGGGAACTAATGCTTGTAAGGGCGGGCGAAAACAAACCCCTTGTTTTGCTAATCCTGATAAAGCTTGAAGATTAACAAACTCGTTTTCAAAAGTAATGATATCGCATTTAGTAGCTAAAACTTCTGTAGCTGCGGGATCATCTACTGGGGCGAAAATAGTGTTGTTAGCGATCGCCACAGCAGGATCATTAGGACTAGGGGTTTGTACCAGCAATTCCACGCCTAACTTCTTTGCTGCACCGCCCATCATCCAGGCGAGTTGTCCACCACCGATTACACCAATACGCACCATCTTACCCCAAACTATCACGAAAGTTTACCCTGTCTTAGGATCATAGCGCGATCAGGATCAGCGATCGCCTGGGATAAGTATAGAGAAGGCAATTTTTGAAACCTGTATTCAGTAAAGATAAAATTCTAAAGCAAATTTATTTCAAATCCCTTCAAGCAACCGCGACAATACTACAACAACGCGAAATTTTTACCCACACCCCTACACACGCGCTTGTGCTACAACGCTCTTAACCCGACGCCAGGTACTACAACGGGACGCCAGTCGCTACAACGGAGGAGCCACTGCGGTGGACGGGTTCCCCGGCATAAAGCAGGTGGCGTGGAACCTCCGCAACGCGC
>NZ_JBHFLM010000017.1:0-5438 GCF_041928655.1 Pelatocladus sp. BLCC-F211
TGTTCCTCCTCATAATACAAGCCAAAACTGCTCTAACTGTGGCAAGAAGGTTAAGAAATCTCTGTCTACTCGAACTCATGTTTGTCCTCATTGCGGATACACAGAAGACAGAGATATCAATGCAGCAATCAATATTTTGAGGCTAGGTCTCAGTACGGTAGGGCATACCGGAACTTACGCTTGGGGAGATTTGCACATCAAAGGGCAGTTGGTGTAAACCTGCTGTCTAACGGCGAGTCTGTGAACCAAGAATCCCCTCGGCTTTAGCCAGGGGAGTGTCAATCCCGCCCACTTACTTACAATAAAAACGCACAATGCCCTTTCATCAATCAGTTTTCTCGCGTGGATAAAGTTGATCGCCTACTAGATAAAGCGAAACTACGAAAATCGCTTCTCAAACAACGTCAATCAATGTCAGTCGCAGAATGGAAACAAAAAAGCGATCGCATCTATACTAACCTTCTCAACTCACCTCAGTTTACCCAAGCCAAAACAGTACTGGCTTATTTCAGCTTTCGTCAGGAACCCGATTTAACTCCCCTATTTGGGCAAGATAAAGATAGTCACTCTCCAAAAATATGGGGTATGCCTCGCTGCATCGGCAATTCTCTATCGTGGCATATTTGGATACTCAACGATTCAGTAAATATTGGGACATATGGCATTACCGAACCTGATCCTGATGCCCCAATTATAGAGCCGGAGCAAGTAGATTTAATTCTTGTGCCTTGTGTTGCTTGTGATCAGCAAGGCTATCGTTTGGGTTACGGCGGAGGATATTATGATCGCTTGCTCGCTGCACCTGAGTGGGCAAACAAATCAACTATTGGCGTTGTCTTTGATTTTGCCTACTTACCTCAATTACCTGTTGAACCTTGGGATAAACCTTTAGATGCTGTTTGTACAGAAACAAAGTTAGTTGTTAGTCATTGGGGATCGGGGATTGGGCATGAATCAGTTAACAGTTAACAGTTAACAGTTACCAGTTTAATTTGATAACTGATAACTGAGAAGTTGTCCTCCTTGTCTCCCCGATCCCTCATCCCCTTTCCCCGATCACTTCGCCCGACAGAATTTCCGTTCTTGGTCGTGTTCAGGATCTTGCCAAGAATAAGCAAAATGGCTTACTCCTCTAAGTTGCGAGGCGAATGGTCTCATTGCTTGCATTTGCGCGTCTAGAGATGGGCGACCATTGACATTTTTACCCCATTGACCAGCGATCGCAGGAATCACCTTTGTACCTGGTTTAGCCGCACTTAGCACCTGCTTTACTTGGGCTGCAATACAATCAACATTGCCGCAATTAGCATAAGACATAGGATGCCACTCTAGAGAACTTGGAAACCGATCCCAAGGCTGTAAGCGGGAATCATAACCTTGTCCAACGGTTTGATTCCCATCAGGAAAAAACACTACTCCTGCGGGGATACCAAGCTTTTGGGCTGGATAAGCAGCTAGGTTGACAAAATCTAGAATACCTTGCATGGCATGGGCAACAGAGAACTGCCATAGTTCTGATTGCAGTATTGGTTGTCTTTGTGTGGGAGGGATAACCGCAGCGATCGCTTTTTGTCCTATTGGTAATGATGGTTCTGCGGGTGGCGGTGGCGGTGGTGTACGCCCTTGCCACATCGGTTCTCCTTCTTGAGGATAAAGTTTGTCAATTTCACTAATATCTCCTGCTGTCACATATCCCTTGGTTAAAAAGCGGCGAATTAATTCCAGCCCTTTATTATTCTGCGCTCGTTGAAATAATGCTTGTTGGGTAGCTTCACTATATAGCCACAAATCTGTTACTTTAGTGGCTATAGAATCTCCCCCTGTTTGTCGTGGGTAGCGCACATAATCAAACAGCACTCCATCGGGACGACGGCGTAAAATTTCTTGTACCATCTGGTAATAGTCGCGCTTTGCTTGCACGTTGTAGGGGTCAATAAATACTTGAGAACCATCGTCTACAACATACAAGCTTGTTTGGCCCTTGCCATTGCGTGCGATCGCTCCTTCTCGATCACGACGCTGGGCATAGGTATAGCCAAAATTAGCGGTAAACATCCAGGCGTAGACCTTTAAACCCCGTTGTTGTCCTTTTTGAATTGCATTCAATAATAAATCAGCTTTTTCTTCCCCCGGTGTGCGAATCACAGAAGGCCATACTGTAGGATTACTTGCTGCTGGTAATAGTACCTGTCCATCGTAAAAAGCTTCCAAATAAACTTGGTTATAGCCTCGGTTGACAATTCGATCCATTATTCTGTCGATACTACCCGGCTGAATGTCGCAGGGATATAAACGCAACCAAATAGCTTGGACTTGTGGCCAGTTGCGATTTCGACATTCTTGTACTGTTTGTGTATGTTGGCGCACAAGTTGCAGGTACTGGTTTTGCGCTTGTTGATCGCCTTGAAGGGCTGACAAACGTAATTTTTCTTTTGCTTGCGCTTCTGCTGCTGATATCTGGCAAAATTGGTTGACTTCTTGAGCCTGTGCAGGCTGAGTTTCAAAGTATGGCATCAGCAGAGTACTGCTGAAAACCGCAGCGAAAAGACGCCGCCAAAAGAACATTGGCTTTACAACATTCAGGGGACGGTTAAGCATACTTAGCAATAAAATTACAGAAAAAACTATTAACTTCAAGTCAAATGAGTTGGAAAAAAGTGTGTAAAATTACAAACATAGTACAGCTTTGCGTAAAATCGTAGCGTTTTTAAACGCACCAGGTAGCAAAGTCAGCGCGGAGGAACGCAGAGTATTTCTGCATATAATTCGCTAGGAACGAATGAAATGCTGTACTTAGTTCTGAGGCTTTGCAGCCCAATTTTACTGACTTTCAACACCTCATTTCTGTTGCCGCATTTTTTATTTAATTTAATTAATGGTAAAAATTATTTTATGGGTGAAGCATTTGTACGTATATCTTTCCTAGCAAAACGAAATATCTTGGTACAAATGCTTTACCTTTAATGACTTTAGACAATCGACTGGTGCGTAAGAGACAATTATGCACCACGCTTTAACGCCATTTCGACCTGATTAAACTCCATTTCTAAACGATCCTTGAGCTTTTTCGGTACAGGGCGATTGGGATAAGAACTATAGTGTCCAGCAAGGGAATTGAGGGCTGTTCGCATGGTTGTGAAAGAACCCAAACCTGCAACAGAATTGTCCCGTTGATAACGAGCTGCAAAAGTATTAATTTGTTGACGCGCTTGTGATTGCGCTGCTACTTTTTCTGGTGAATCGTCTGGTAACTCTAGGGTATGTCTTAAAGTATTGAGTACAGCTAATGTATCCTGGCGATAATCGCCAGACAAACCATCTGGGCTACCGGAACAACCCATTAACCCAATAGCTACAACTAAGACCAGAGCAAGCAGACGTGACCAATAGCGCTTCATAATCATTGATGTCAAATTATATGTAAATCAACGTCCATCCTATCCTGGATTGGTATCCTGGGGATCATTCCAAGGGGAAGAGTATGGAGATACGAGGGACACAGGAACACGCAGACAAGGGAGACAAGGAAGACAAGGGAAAAAACTAATGACCATTGTACAGACGCGTAGACGCTCGTAAGAGCGGCTTCAAGGTAAGAGTATCATCGCGTCTCTACTAATCCCCAATGATCAATGACCAATGACCAATGACTAATGACTAACTACTACCTATCTTTTGATAAATAGTATCTCGTTGTTGGTAAGGTCTTCCCAGGGAAGCGATCGCACTTTGTAAGGTTTCAACTTCCATACATGTACCCCCTATTGCCCCTGCCATGGTGGTAATGTGTTCTTCCATTAGTGTTCCGCCAATATCATTACAGCCCCAATTGAGAGCTTCTATGGCTCCTGGGAGTCCTAGTTTTACCCAACTTGGTTGATGGTTAGGAATCCACTTTCCTAAGAAAATCCTTGCGACTGCTGTCAGCAAAAGTGCATTTTCTAACACCGGCTGATCACGCCCTACACGACGACGCAGGGGTTTGGGTGCTTCTTGCCCGACAAATGGTAATAAAATAAACTCAGTAATCAGGGCTGGATATTCTTGGCTGATGGCAGTTTGTTGGAGCGATCGCAATTTTTCTAAATGTTGAATTTGTTGTTCTGGATTCTCAATATGTCCCGACAGCATTGTACTAGTGGTGTGCAAACCCAATTTATGAGCTGTAGTGATAATTTCTAACCAAGTTGCTGTATCAATTTTTTCAGGACACAGTACGCGCCGCACTTCATCATCTAATACTTCCGCTGCTGTTCCTGGCATAGAACCTACACCAGCATCTCGTAAAGCAGCGATGACCTCAGCATAACTTAGCCCATCGATTCTAGCGATGAATTGTACTTCTTGGGGAGAAAAAGCGTGTAGATGTAGATGAGGAAATTCCTGTTTAATAGTTTTTACTAATTTGAGGTAGTAAGGCAAAGATTTACCGTTGATTTGGGCTGCTGGATTTAATCCACCTTGCATACAAATTTCTGTTGCACCCCGTTTAACAGCATCTTTTGTTTTTTCCAAAATCGCTGTCCAATCTAACCAGTAAGCACCTTCGTCACCTTCATCTCGTCGGAAAGCACAGAAACTACAGTGCTGCTCGCAGATATTAGTAAAGTTGATATTACGATTGATAACGTAGGTAACTGTGTCACCTGCTTGCCGTTGACGCAGTTTGTCTGCTGTCACACAAATTGCAGCAATTGAACTTGCATCAGATTGCTGTAATAATACCAATCCCTGTTCAGAAGATAAATCGTACCCCATCAAGGCACGATCAAGAATCATTTCTACTGTGCTGTTTATCACCTTAATATGCCGTTGCTCTCAAAGACTGGATTGACTGGAAATTGACTATACTAATAAAATTCTACTAACTAAATTTTGATATTTTCGATTTTTAAGTTTCGATGTTTAAATGTAGCTAAAATTACGAGATTGAAAGTAATTTTACGGCTATTACTTTATGAACTTTAATCTAATTACGTGTTACTTAAATTAATGGGAAAAAGAATTATAAAGATGATATTAGATATTAAAAAGTCTATTGTTTATTTATTGAGAATAGTTTATTTGACATACTCACCGACCTTCTAGGTCGGTGATTCTTGACGGATCACAGCAACGCGCTACCGTTGTAGTCTTACAGTCGCTCCCCGTCCGTTTAAGATCGTGCCGATGCCCCATGCCGACCATTTCTATGTTTTTAGAAGCGTTTTCATCTCTGTCGTGTTCAATGCCGCAGCTTAAACAAATCACTGAACGGACACAGAGATCCACTTTACCCCATCGATACCCACAACAAGAACAAGTCTGACTGGTGGGTTCCCATCGATTAATAACCCTGAATTCCCGATTAAGTTTTTCGCACTTTACCTCACACAATACCCGGAATTCTCGCCATCCTTGCAAACTGATTGCTCTTGCTAGTTTGCGGTTTTTAACCA
>NZ_JBHFLM010000170.1:0-12697 GCF_041928655.1 Pelatocladus sp. BLCC-F211
ATTGTTGCAGAGAAATAAATGGTTCTTTGTAGGGTGGAATAAATTTATCTGCTGTTTTTCCTAGTGATAAAGGTTTAACACTACATTGTCCGACTACTTCTGGCGCCGAAGCGTAATACATACCACCCGGATTTTTTGCTACTTCTTTTAAAGCTTCTGTGGTAGTTGGGATAAATTGAACGTTCGCACCAAATTTTTTTCCTTCTAAGACGTTCTCATCAAAAAATTCGACCGTACCTCCTTCTTCTAAACGGCGGGAGTAAGGCTTAATCTCTAAATTTGGCCCACCTACTTGTTGCCAATTGGTGATTTTGCCAATGTATATATCTTTGAGTTGGTTAACAGTTAAACCAGGGACATTGAGATTAGGATTGACTGCGATCGCAATACCATCAATTGCCACTGGAATTTCTTTTAATTTAAAACCTCGCTGCTGTGCTTTTTGGTATTCTTCGTCTTTAACTGGACGTGATGATTGAGAAAAAGCTAGCTGGTTATCTAAAAGCATTTTTATCCCAGATCCAGAACCTGGAGCGCCTATAGTTGGATCAGTATAGCGTAGTTGAAATTGCGGAAATACAGTTTGGATTGCTGTATCAAGATTTTTACGAATAGGCGCCCAAGTGGTGCTACCACCATAGTTAAACAATCCAGAAGGAATATTTGGTAATTGTGCAAAAGTTTCAGCAGTGGGCTGTTTAATCGGTTCAGATAAATTATTTTTAGCGTTGAAGAATTTAATTCCGGAATTATTAGCTAACCATAAAAAGACACCACCTACCAGCCCTAGCGTAACTACTAGAGTCAAAACCAAAACAGTGGTTTCATTTTTTTGAGACATAAAAAATTTTTAATTATCGCTGTTAAAGCAAATTCTCACTTTAATATGAATCGATATAGGTTAAGGTTTGGTTAATTATTCAGAAGGCAGGAGAAAATTCACAAAAGCGACAGAAATACTACACTCCGAAAATGGGTGTAGAGGAAAGTCGTACTCACTTTCTGTAACTTTTAATTACGTAAAGTTGAAACTGGTACAAAATCAAACCCAGTACCAGAACGAGAAGGATTTTTGCTAGCTATTTGCACCAATTGTACAGGAGCATTGCGATCGCCTGATGGTAAAAACCGAATTGTACCAGAAGCTCCTGTAGTAGAAAATTCCGGTGATGAAAGTGCTTGTTGTATACCGATACGGGTAGGATTACGTTCTAATGCTGCAATGAAAGCACGCGTAGCATCGTAGGCTAAAGCAGTACGCCAGTTGACATCACCACCCCACAGTTGTCTTGACTTTTGCGGGAAGTCAGCACCGAGATTGCTATCAATGTGCCAAGGAACAGCCACCACCATTCCCACTGTTTGTTGTTGTCCAATTTCTAAAGTTTTGGGTGTGTAGATATCATCTCCCCCAAGCAAACTTAAACGTTTTTGGTTTACTTGCACTACTTGTAGTGCTTTATCTAAAGTATTTGTACTCGCAGCTAACATCAAAACCTCTGCACCCTGTTTAATTGCTTGTTTTACACTTTTAGCTGCACTAAAATCGGCTTTAGATAAGTCAAATTCACTTGATACCTGTCCACCTTCTAGGGAAACAGATGAGACAAATTCAGATTTTAAAGACTGGCTATAGTTACTTTCAGAATTGAAGAAAACAGCCGCATTTTTTTTCTGTAAATTTTCTACCATGTACTTTGCCAATGCCCTCGCTGCCATAAAATCACTAGGAACCGTCCGAAAAATATAGCGGCTAAAGTTGGATATTTTGACAGAAGTGCTAATTGGGGAAATAGCCACAAGTTGTCCAGAATTATAAACCTTACCTGCGGCTAAAGTAACATCACTAGCATAAGGTCCCACTACACCCAATACTTCCTGATTTTCAACTAAAGTATTGGCAATTTGTTGGGCAACTTCTGGATTATTATCATCGTTTGCTATCCCAACTTTTAGCGGTACTCCCTTAATTCCCCCCGCCGCATTAATTTCATTTTGAGCTTGGGCAATGCCGCGTAAAATTTCTAAAGAACCATTTGGATCAGTTCCCAATGGTACAGATGCAACAATCGTATAACTTTTGGTAGAACCTATGCGGGCATTGTTCAGAAAGATTAATGTTTCTGGATCATTTTTACTAAATTTCAACGCAGTTTCTAAGTTAGAAACCGCTCTTTTATAGTTACTAGATGCTAGTGCCGTGATACCTTCTTTTTTCGTAGGAGAAGCTTCGATTGGAGATAATGTTTTCTCACCAAAGCTAATCCTATCTGTCACTAACTTTTTATTAGGTTGTAGTAAATTGCCATCTTTTTGAGAGTTTTGTGGCCAAATGTTGTCTTTTAGCAACCATACCCCACCACCTACCAATCCCACAGTAATTAATAAAGTAAGGAATAGAACAGCAGTTTCGTTTTTTTGGGACATAGACAATTAAAAATTAAAATTTTATATAACGCTCGTAGTGAGGACTTTAGTCCTCTTTTATCATTACATTTAAGGGCTAGAGCCGCTTACTACAGACTCTGCAAAGTTACTGTTGGTTCGTAGTGTAGACGCGCCTTCTTCGGCTTCCCATACGTCGTAAGGCGTTCTCGTAGGGTACGCTTAAGCGCTCATAGAGGACTAAAGTCCACCCTTCGGGAAGCCGCTCTTACGAGCGTCTACACTACAAACCTTTAATTATTTACGCTGTTCTACTTATTTCAAAGGAACTGAAGCATTCAGTTTGTAACTGCCAATAATTTGATTAACAGTTGGTAGTAGTTCTTTGTATTGCTCGCTAGGTACAATGTAAGAATCAATGGAAATTTTATCTTCTTGGGATTTGATAAAACTATTAGCTGTGAGTGAGATAGAAGAATTTCCGCTTTTAGCGGTATAACTCCAAGTAATTCTGACACTACCATCCTTTTGTCTGACAGGCTGATCCATTGTAAAATCTTGTTCTTTAGCAGCAAATTTGTTAATAAACCGCTTCAAAATATTAGTTAATTCTTCCTGGTTTGGACTGTTTTGAGTATTGAAGACATTAACTTGAATGAGAGCATTTTCAGTTGGATCAAGCCAATATATAATTACTTCGTCAGCATTGCTGTTATCCTTAAGATTCCAGCCTTCAGGAATATCTATAGAAAATAAACCAGTTGCGTAGGAATAGGTTTTTAAATCGCCTATTGTGAGTCTTTGGGAGTTGTTAGTAGTTCCTAAAGATGAAGAACTTGAAGAATTGGAAGAACTGGAAGAACTTGAAGAAGAAGATTCATTAGGACTAGGACTTATCTGAGTTGGAGTTGATGTTGGTGTATCAGAGTCTTCTTGCTGTGAAGCAATGCCACCAATTACAGCCAATAGTACGATGAGAGATCCAAAGCAAGAATAAACAATAATTCCTGCTTTTGTCCAAGCTCTTTGATGGGCTTTAAAATCTTCAATGCTACGCCATTGGCGACTTCTCCAAGCCCAGGTGTTACCTTTTGCACCCAAAATAAAAGGCATTGGTAGATTCACATAAGGAACCCAAGATAATAGTCCGATCCAAACTTGGTTAGTGATACTCCATAAAGGTGACAACAAAAATGCTCCCCAGTTCCAACCTTGAATTTCTGGAGGTACGGGAACATTGGTATTAAATGTGCCACCTCCACCTAAGAAATTAGAATTTGTGGTTGCAGCAGGTGAGACATACTGCTGAGGATTGTCACTTCCGCCTGACCAATTAGGGTTAGAACCCACAGGAGTAACAACAGGTTGGATGTGTTGAGGATTTTGACCGCGTGAGTTGATGACTGTGGGAGGTGGGGAATATCCACCGGGGTTTGGTGATGCAGGTGGGTTGTATTGCGGAGCAGGTTCTGTGGGGGCTACGTAATTATTAACAGCAGGATTAACAGCAGAAGATTGCAAAGCATCGATCATGTCTTTAGCGGTGGGGTAGCGATCGCCTGGATGATATGCGATCGCTTTATCCAGAATCATCCGCAGACTGGGACTTACATTCATCGCATACTGGTGCCACATAATTTCTGCGGTTCTAGGATCTGTCTGCAACTCTTGTGGCATTCTCCCAGTTAACAGGTAAATCATTGTGATCGCCAAGCTGTAGAGATCGCTGCTGTAAACAGGTCTACCAGCCGCTTGTTCTGGAGGCATAAATCCCGGTGTCCCAATGACAATCGAACTAGTAGGATTTCCCTGAGAATTAACAACTGTACCCATCGATTCCCGTACTGCGCCAAAATCAATTAGCACAGGTACATTATCTGCATCCCGCAAAATTATGTTATCTGGTTTAATATCCCGATGAATGATGTGTTTGCTGTGTACGAAGTTAAGAACGTATAACAAACTCTTGAGGATTTCCCGTACAGCACTCTCACTCATCACTCCTTCGGTGTGTATCTTTTGCGTGAGAGTTTTGCCTTCCACATATTCTTGGACTAGGTAAAACTGACCTTGTTCAGCAAAATACGCATACAAATTAGGAATTCGGTTGTTACTGTTTCCCAAGTCCTCCAAAATCGCCGCTTCTCGCTGGAACCTGTCTTGTACCATTTTATGTATTTGCGGATTCTCTGTGACGGGCTTAAGCTGCTTGATCACACAACGACGACCTGAAGGCAAATGTGTATCTTCTGTCAGAAAAGTTTTACCAAAACCACCTTCTCCTAAAACTTTAACAATCTTGTAACGATTGTTGATAATAGTTTGTAACATTATAATACACAACCTTTATGTTATCTTTCTTACTATATCTAGCGAGTCCCTAGTACAATACAGTGGAAATAATTAGACCTTTGAAAATACAGACAATTTATTAAAGCTATCGTTTTTTACCTTATACCTCCTACCTCTTGACTGCTGATACTAGCTATCTAGTAATGCAAACAATTGAGCAACTTCAAATTACGGAAATTTACTAAGAATAAATTAAATTTGATTGAGTGCATCCATGAGGTTATACCATTTCACTAATTAAGTCTGATACATCTAGTGGCCAAGCAGACAAGGGAAGGGGGAGGATTCGGATCAAAAGTTTTGTGAAATGGCATTGGCTACATGCTCAATAAGTGTCACACAAAATTTATAATCGTTTTATTTGATGGTTTAATATACGAACAATCATTGTTATTTTTTTGATAATAAATAATCAATGATTTTAGCTGTATAAAATCAACTTTTAAACTGTTCGATATACTTTTATAATTATCTTAATGTTTAAAAACTTACTATATTTTTTACACCTTTTGTGTAAAGAATTAATATTTTATGTGTATAGATAATTACTATTGGCTGGGTAGAGGAATAGCCTAATGAGTAATGCATTTCTACGTATGGTTGCTGGTAGTGAAGAGTATTCTTATTCACTACTGACTACTGGTGAAATGGTGCTGGGACGTGATCCTAATAGTTGTCAGATACTCCTAGATTCCAATGTCTACACGATGGTTTCGCGGCGTCATGCGACGATTCGTCCATCTGCAACACCAGATGGGAAAACTAGTTTTTTACTTTGCGATCTCGGTAGTGCGAATGGAACTTATTTAAACGGACAGATTTTACAGGGGTGTCAAGAACTGCAAAATGGCGATCGCATTACTCTAGGAAGTAACGGGCCACAATTCTTTTTCGAGTATCAGTATCAGTACAATCCCCAACCACCTTTAGGAACACCACAGCCAGCACCCTCAAAAACGACAGCAGCGTTCAGCTATTCACCACCCTCATCTAATAACAGTGACGACACTAGTTTGTCGCAACTAATCCCGCTTTTGTCTGCACCCAAAGATTTGACTCGGAAAGCGTACTTAGTACCAGGAATTATTACTGTTGTCTTTGTAGTACTACTATTTTTTGTGGAAGGTTATTTATATCAAATATTACTAGGAAGTTATTTGGGTGGTGCGACCCTATATTTTATCTACCAGTTATGTGGCAAACCTAAACCTTGGTGGGTACTAATTGCTTCAACTGTAACCACAATAGTTGTTTTGGTTAGTCCGATACTAAATCTTTTTATCTTTGTGTTTCGCGTTATTTTACCAGGAAACATACCCGAAGATCCCAGTAACCTCAGCTTTCCAGAGTTATTTATTCGCTTCTTTTTTGGCGCTGGGTTGCTAGAAGAATTACTCAAAGCTTTACCCATTATTGGATTTTATCTGATTGGCAAATCCCTAGCATCTCCTAAGCGAGAACGGATCGGTGTTTGGGAACCCTTAGACGGAATTTTGCTCGGTGCAGCTTCAGCAGTGGGATTTACTTTGTTTGAAACCTTGGGTCAATATGTACCTGGTAGGATTGCAGAGGTGGCTCAAGATATGGGAACAGAAGCGGCTTTGGGAGCAGGGTTGCAGTTACTGATTCCGCGAATACTAGGCGAAGTTGCAGGACACATGGCTTGGAGTGGCTGGTTTGGATATTGTATTGGTTTAAGTATCCTCAAGCCGCGTCTAGCTTCCCGAATTCTACCCATAGGCTACTTAAGTGCTTCTGGGTTACACGGTTTATGGAACAGCAGCGCCGGACTAGCGGGTTCGTTAGGAGTATTTGTTTTAGGGTTGTTGGTGGTAGTCGGGGGAATATCTTACGTTTTATTGGTGACAGCTATTATCAAAGCACGGGCTTTATCGCCGACGCGTGAGCAGAATTTCGCAACTCGCTTTTTTAAGTAATTAGAACCAACCCTTTCAACGTGGATCAAAATTCTCAACAATCAACTCCTCTGTAAGCTCTTATCTCTGTGTTCTCTGTGCCTCTGCGGTTAAATAAATAACTTTTAAACCGCAGAGAACGCAGAGGCGATCGCTACCAGGACTTACGCAAAACTTGGACTTGCCCAAGTTGCGGTACTCATCACGATAGAGATGGTAATGCAGCGATGAATATTAGAGCAGAGGGTATCAGAATGCTGTCCTCCTCTGGGACGGGGGAGGCTAACGCCAATGGAGAGGATGTAAGACCAATTCGCGGACGTAAATCCAAGATGCGGCTATCTTCTGTGAAGTTGGAAGCCCACACTGTACCGTCAGGTCAGTGTGGGTAGTTCACATGTAATAGCAGTCATAATGCTTTGACCTGAGCAACACAGATAATTTTAGTTTAGATTTTTCTCAAACGCATGATCACAGAGTTTATCCATTTCCAGCTCAATATCTCATGGAGCAAAGTATAAAAACAAGGAATGACAAATAGGGTTAACAATGTTGCTAAGGACAATCCTGCAAACACCACAATACCTAAAGGTTGTAAAAATTCCGAACCTTCCCCAATTCCTAATGCTAGAGGAAACATACCTAAAACTGTGGTAATTGTAGTCATTAACACCGGGCGTAAACGTTGGGGAGCAGCTTGCAAAATCGCTGTTTGACGATTAACACCTTGCTGTTCCCGAAGTTGATTTGCTAGTTCCACCATAATGATGGCGTTGTTCACAACAATACCTACTAGCAAGACTGCACCGACAATCACTGTTGCACCAATGGCAGTTTTGGTAATGTAAAGTCCGAAAATACCCCCAGCTAATGCCAAGGGAATGGTAAACATTATTACTAAGGGGTCTATCAAGGAATTGTATTGCACAGCCATAACTACGAAGACTAGAAAGCTGGCTAATCCTCCCAACAACCACAGAGAGTTCTGTAATTGCTGATTAGCTTCTGCTGTCTGACTAGGTAGGATGCTCACGCCTTGAGGTAATTTTAAGTTATTCAATACCTCATTCACTTGTGCTTGGGCATCACTGAGATTTGCTCCTTCGCTCAAATTACCAGCGATAATGAAAACCTGACGCTGGTTAATGCGTTGAATTTCTGAAGGGGCTTGAGCATCAACAATTTTTGCAACATCGCTGAGACGGACTTGACGATTATTTTCTACAAATAAAGGTAATCTTTCTAATTGGGAAGGCGATCGCACAGATTCTTCATTTAATTGCACCCGCACATCTACAAGCCGATTATTGCGTTGGAGCTGTGTTGGTATGCTACCTTCAATGGCGGTTGCAATTGTGTCACCGATCTCTCTAGCAGTTAATCCCACTGCTGCAACTCTTTCCCAATCTGGACGGATTTGCAGTTCCGGTTGACGTGCATCAGCATCGGGACGGAATCTGGCTAAGGTTACTTTTTCTTCTAAAGTTCCTAGTAGTTGCTGTCCAGCTTGCTGTAAGGTGTTTGCATCATTTCCTTGCACAATTATGTCAACTTCTGCTCCCCTGACTGGAGAGTTGGTGAGAATTAAACCACGTACTTGTCCAGGAGCAACGCGCAAACGCACACCTGCTAAATTTAGTTTATTAAATTCTTGGGTAACTCGTTCCACATAGGCTTCTACATCAGAACCAGGTTTGAGGGTGATGGTACTAGAACTCCGTAGGGGATTTTCGCTAGTGTTGCTACCAAACAAACCACCACCAATTGTAGAAAATACGTATTCGGTTTCCGGCTGATTCTGGAGAATTTCATCAACCGCAGCCATGACTTTTTGATTATTTTCTAAAGGAGTACCGGGAGGAAACTGAGCAAATAAACTTGCTTGTCCAGTGTTGATCCGGGGTAGAATTTCTTGGGGAATTTGCGGTGCTACCCAAAAACTACCACCGCCTAATAAACCGATCGCGATCGCTACTGTGATCAAGCGAAAACGCAAAATTTTACTCAAAAAACCACCGTAACTTCTGGTTGCAGCATCAAAACGGCGATTAAACTCCCGGAGGAACCAAAAATTACTCAAACCACTGGAAATTCGCCATGATAGCATCCGAGAAGCCAACATCGGTACTACGGTGACGGCAATTAAAATAGAAGCAGCAACAGCAAAGCTAATTGTCAGAATTAATTCATTGAATAGCAGCGAAATAAAGCCGCCAATCAGCAAAAACGGCAAAACTGAAACTAAGTTGGTGCTAGTAGAAGCTAGCAAAGCTGATTCTACCTCTTGACTACTTTGTTCTGCTTGTTGAATCAGTTGCCATGAACTGAGGCGAGTTCTGGTATCTTTACCAGGAGTCATACCTGCACCTTCGGCAATATTCTCCAGCATGACGATGGAGTTATCCACCACGATACCCACGCCCAAGGCCAAACCACCCAAGCTGAAAATATTTAAAGTTAGCCCAAATAATCCCATCAAAATGATAGCTGCTAAAGTTGCCAAGGGAATTGCAACTACAATAATTAGAGTTTGCCGCACCGAACCCAAAAATAACAGAACTGCGATCGCGGCTAGTGCTGCTCCGATTAAACCAGAACTGGTAACGTTAGAAATAGAATTACGGATAAACCGTGATTCATCCAAGGTAGGTGTGAGAACTGTTCCTTCTGGAATCACACCAGATTTTCTCAGTTCTTCGATTCGCTTTTTCACTCCATCTACAACGTCTATGGTGTTAGCATCCGGTTGCTTTTGAATGCTGACTTTTACTGCTGGTTGTTTGTTGAGTAAAACGAACAAACGTTGATTTTCTGTACCATCAATCACTTCAGCAAAGTCACGTAGGTAGACGCGGCGACTTGGAGTAGAAGTAGTGGAAGTAGTGGAAGTAGTGGAAGAATTCGAGGGGGAAGAAGAGACTTCAAAAGAAAGATTGCTGATTTCATCCGCACTTTGAAAGCGTCCGACGGTGCGAGTGAGAGGTTCAGAATTTTGCCCAAAAATTCGACCACCAGAAACATCTTGGTTGCGGTTGGTGAGTTCGTCGAGTACATCTGTTAAACCAACACCAAGGGCTTGCAAGCGATCCAAATCAATATTAACTCTAACTTCTTCTTGCACTCCCCCAGATACATCTACTCCCGCGACTCCAGATACAACACTGAGTTCACGGGCTAGTTCTTCTTCAGCAAATACACGTAAATCTACTCCTTCTAGCGAAGGTGAAGTTAGTGCTAATTCGTAAATTGGTGATTGGGAAGGATCAACTTTAAATATACGAGGTTCTTCAATTGTGTCTGGTAAGCCACTTCTAGCTCTATTAAATGAGGCTGTAGCATCGTTGAGGGCTTGGTCAATATTACCCCCTGTTTGAAAGAACAGATCCAAATTTACCTGTCCTTCACGGGTTTGAGAAAAAATTTGCACCACACCCTCAGTAGCCGCAAAAGCTTCTTCCAGTGGTCTGGTGATTTCATCAATCGCTACCTCTGGTGAAATTCCAGGGGCTTCTAATCGCACACCAATGCGAGGATAAGTAATTGATGGCAGTAAATCTACTGGTAAGTTAGTAATATAAAATATACCCATTACCATGACTGCCAAAGTAAGCATCAGTGTACCGATGTGTTGACGAATCGAGAGGGCGCTGACACTAAATCCCCCACTTTTTTTTGTTGCCTGCATTTTTTTATATTTAGAGTAGATAAAAATATTTTTTGTTGTACAGGCAAAGTATTTCTACGAAGATATTTATACAAATACTTCGCCCCTACTTATATTTATTTCCCGGTTGTCACCGCAGCAGAATCCAATTTTTCCGAAAGTATTGAAAGACGTACAGCATCCCCTTCTTTGAGAGGCTTACCACTGCGTACTACGTACTCCTCATTCGGTTGCAAACCAGAGATAATTTCTACATTGCCATCATTAGTGTTACCTAATTTTACGGTTCTACTTGCAACCGTTGTTTTGCCTTGTTCTCGCTTCACCACAAACACCTTACCCTGATTACTTTCTGGTTTCGAGTTTGGATTGCGGTTTTGCTTATTCCCTCCTCCTGTCTGAATAGCAGTTAAAGGTACTACTACTTGTTCTTGTCCCTTTTGAGCAAAATTCACTCTTGCTAAAAGTCCACTACCGATTTTTGCTCCATTATTAGGAATCACTACTTCTACTGGTACTAAACGAGCTGTATTGTCAGCAGCTGGGGATATACGTGTCACATTTCCAACGTATGTATTATCACCAAAGGCATCTAACCGTACTTGTACTGATTGTCCTACCTGAATATTTGCCAGTTCTAATTCCGAAACTTGGGCTATAACTTTGACACGACTAAAATCGCCGATTTTTAGAACTTCATTACCTGGTTGCAAAAGATTTCCGGGTTCTGTAACTTTTTCTAAGACTGCACCCGCAATTGGAGATACTAGCTTGGCATAGGATCGGCGTTCTTTGGCTTCTGCTACTAAGGCTTGTTGAGCTGTTAATCTTCCTTTCGCAGCAGCAACAGCTTGTTGTTCTGTACGTACTTGTTCCTGTGCAGCGCGGAAGGCTTGTGTCGCCGTTTGGGCGTTGGTGCGTGCTTGTTCAGCTGCTTGTTGGGCGATCGCTCCTTCTTTGAGGAGTTTATCTTGTCTTTCGGCATCGGCAAGGGCTTGCGTTACTTCTAATCGCGTCCGTTCTACCTCAACACGCGCATTACTCACTTGAGCATTCGCCCTTGCGACTTCTGATTTGAGGGCTGCGAGTTCTGCTTCAGCTTGATTTAAAGCTGTTCGCAGTAGCGTATCATCTACCTGTCCGACTACTTGATTTTTTGTTAAAACATCGCCGACATCTACATTTAAATCCAAAAGCTGTCCTTCAATTTGCGATCGCAGCGATACGGTGCGGAATGGTGTAGTAGTACCTGTGTATTCTAATTGTTCTTGCAGATCATCTTGACGAGCGATCGCCACATCTACAGGTGTTGCACTATCTGTTTGTCCAGATACACCACGACGTTCTTGTTGAGCCTCCGCAGATTCTTTGGGAAGTGATCCACAACCCCCCATCAATAATCCTATACTCAGCCAGGAAATCACCAAGAATACAGATGAACCCGGCAGCAATAAAGGTGGATTTTTAACCAATATACGCTGCTTATTTCCGTCGTAAATCATTATGTTTGGCTCCTACTGAGGCGGTTTTTGCCTAATCACAGCCGCCGATAACTAGTCCTAATTTATAGATGTTGTAAATTTTCCTCCGGGTACATGAAAAAAGGAAAATACCTTTTAACTAAAGATAAAACTGGAAATTTTATTTCATCATTATTACTGTTTTTTGTATACTAAGTGACTTTTTACCTAAAAAGCAGATCATTTATTACAAACTCAGTAAAATTTCATCTGTTTGATACAATTATTAATACAGTATAAATATTGATGGTTTCACTTGTCTCTACTGAAAGGCATAAGACTGATAAATAACAAAAATAAGCCTTTTTATAGTTCTTTTTTAGCCTAGAGATTACATGTTAAAGAAAATACTCCTTTCTTGAGCCATAACACAAATTTATCTAGCAATTAGATATTATTTTGGAGAGTAAAAATGATATTACTCTAAGTATTTTTTGTACTTTTTTTCTCTATCATAGAAACCATACTTAGTAAGTACATGAGAACAAAGTCATGTATACACCCATGACTTAAGTCATATTTTTACTTTATAAATAGTCTCTTATTTGTGAGGATTGCAAAGTTCAGATCCCCGATTTCTGTTGATAATTCGAGAATCTTGTCTCCCACGAATAATTTAGGAATGCTATATCTACAAATCCTACCTCTAAACTCAACAAACTAAAGATCGGGGTGAGTATGTATATTTTCTTTAGTTCAATTTTTTAAGTAACGACTTACCTGAAGGGGCGACGAAATAGACTCAAAAGCTTTGTATGTAAGGCGTGTAACATTTTGTGATAGAAAAAGATAGGTCTAGTTTTGTCAATAAGACCTATCTATTGATAATGTTACCAGAATTTTACCAAAACCACTTAAAA
>NZ_JBHFLM010000171.1:0-11897 GCF_041928655.1 Pelatocladus sp. BLCC-F211
ACAAGGGAGACAAGGGAGACAAGGGAGACAAGGGAGACAAGGGAGACAAGGGAGACAAGGGAGACAAGGGAGACAAGGGAGACAAGGGAGACAAGGGAGACAAGGGAGACAAGGGAGACAAGGGAGACAAGGGAGAATAACCAATGACAAATGACACTAAAACAAAAAACCCCGATGCGAAACACCGAGGTGACGTAACCATGAGGAATCCAAATGTCGAGAGGAGATAAGAGAATTAATAAAAATTAACTTATGTATATAAATGTAAAGTATTTTGTTACAAATAGTCAATATCAGTTGACAAAACAATAGTAAATATATTTCATAACTCTAACTTATCAATGGAGAGATGACAGATGGATGAGGGAGCATCCCAAAATCACTGGGTCTTATTTCCATCTTAAGCAATGCTTAACTAACAAAAAACTGTCAGTTTGGCACTACATTAACAGGGAAACAAGACCCAGTATCAAATTGATGTGTTTACTTTAAGCGATCGCAATAGGGATTTTAGCGTCTACTACGATTTGGCACTAAGTTCATGTAATCAAGGTCAGCCGCACGAATGTTTTGAGCGTAGTTACCCTTAGCGTTGATTGAAGTTGCAATGTCAGTGAATTTACGTGGATCACCTTCAGCCAGTCGCCGTTCTTGGAATTTGCGGCTGTAGAATTTATCCAAGGTAAAGCGCCAATCGGTAGCAACAGTACCAGCACTTTCTTGGAAATCTTCGCCATAGCGAGGAGTTACCAAGTTGTGAGGACGATCTACAAAGCGCTTGCGTTGGTAGGGTATGGTGTTATCGCCAAAAGCTTCGGTGTACTCATTGCTGTCAACAATAGCATCAACGAAGCCACTAAAACCTTTGGTTCCAATGACAATTGACCAAGCAATTTCTTCTTGTTTGTTATAAGCACAACGACCCAACAAGCGCTTGAGGGTGATGTCCACCAGACGGTAGTTGTTGTTAACCGAGACAACCAAGCGGTAAAATGCCTCAGATTTTGCCAAACCACGAATGAAGTCGCGTACCGTCAGTGAGCCATTTTTCAGCTGAGATTCGATGTGCTTTTGGCGGTTGAACTTGAGAATCTCATGTTCGCTAAATACTTGACGATAAGCAGCCCAAATGATGTTTTCCATGTCAGTGAAAGAACTAACATCTTCTAGGCGATACACGTATGGAGTATCTTCATTTTGGTCAGCAACTCCAAAGCTTTTAACGCGATGATTTTGACTGCTGGGTTTGTATTCAAGTAATGGCAGTGCCATTTGCGATTTTCCCCTTTATTATCAACAAATTAAACAGAGTTAGCTCTTGAAAACTGAAGGAGGCTTGTTTAGCACAACCCTCTTTCATTTAATTTTCCCGCATTTGGTTTATAAGACAGAAGTATTTACAAACCAATTTAGTACAACCAACAAAGCGATCGCTCCGGATAATCCAACTATGACAGCTGATATTGCTCTCCAGTCCGCTTTTTGAGGATAGGGCGATGGATTCAAAAATCCGTACCATTCGGTATGATGTACCCAACTGGTCTGAACTATGCCCTTGTTGTCGCGATAATCTGCACCATAACGCGGGGTGAAACTGAATGGTCTATCTGTAGACATTCGTTTACGTTGATAGGGTACGGTATTGTCACCAAAGGCTTGTTCATACTCTTGACTATCAATCAACGCGTCTACAAATCCTCCCCAACCGCGAGTAGCGATTTGAATAGACCAAGCAATTTCTTCTTCTCGATTGTAGGGACTACGACCCAACAAACGTTTTAAGCACATTTCAACCAGCCGATAGTTGTTGTTAGCTGCAACTATTAACTGATAAAATCGCTCAGATTTTGCCAAACCACGAATAAAATCGCGCACCGTAATTGAACGGTTTTTCAATTGCGTTTCCAGAGCAATCTGACGATTAAATTGAAGAATTTCCTGTTCGTTAAAGACTTGGCGGTATGCTGCCCAAATTAGTGCTTCAATCTCACTACTAGAGTTCGCATTTTCAAGACGATAGAGATAAGGAGTATCGTCATTTAAATCTGCCGTTCCAAAACTACGAACCCTTTGATTTTGAGTAGTGGGTTTGTATTCATGTAGAGGTAGTGCCATACTTTATCCACCTTTTACATAACTTGGCATTTTAGAAGGTTCTTAAATTTACTTCTGATCAACTTTCCCAGTAAGCAAACTTTGAAACCTTCTAAACTGTGTTAACTAATTTTGGATTTAGCAGACCCACTCTTTTATTGTTAGTTGTTTGTTGTTATTTGTTAGTTGTTGGTTGTTAACCACTATCTACTAACTACTAACTACTAACTACTTTAACTTTAGCTTAACGCAGAGGAAAACTTGCACTAGAATTGATAGAAACAGGAATACCTTGCGGTTTTTCCTTCCGTGTGGTATCTGGAATTGTAATATTAGCAGTGCTAACTGGTGTGTAAGAAACTGTTTTGATATCAATAGACTTCGCCATATCCAAGAAGTTATTAATATCACCCCATTTATAGCGTTCAGTTTCTTGTTTATCACGCCAATAATTGCCGTAACGAGGTGTTACCAAATTAAATGGTCTGTCTTTATAACGACGACGTTGGGAAGGAATAGTATTATCACCAAAGTTGGTTTGATACTCTTGCGAGTCTAGCAAAGCATCAACAAAACCACTAAAACCTTTTGTCGCAATTACAATTGACCAAGCGATTTCTTCGTCTTTATTGTAAGAGGCGCGACCTAAAATTCGTTTGAGGCTGATTTCTACGATGCGGTAGTTAGAATTTGTCTCTACAACTAAGCGACGAAACGCCTCTGATTTTGCTAAACCACGGATGAAGTCGCGCACATTAATTGTCCGGTTCTTCAACTGCGACTCTAAATGTTTTTGGCGATAAAATTTAAGGTTTTCGTGTTCACTGAATATTTGTCTGTAACCAGCCCAAATTAATTCTTTGATTTCACTTTCAGTGGGGGAATCTTCTAAGCGATAAATTCTCGGAGTATCTTCGTTTGGTACTTCGTAACCAGGAACACGCTGGTTTTGAGAACTGGGCTTGTATTCGAGTAGAGGTATTGACATTGTTAATATCTGTCCTTTGTTATTTGTCTTTTGTCATTTGTTATTTGTCATTTGTTATTTGTCATTTGTTGTTTGTACTTTGTTTGATGACCAATGACTAATGACAATTGTACAGACGCGTAGACCAGGGTAAGAGCGGCTTCAAGGTAAGAGTATAATTGCGTCTCTACGACCAATGACCAATGACTATTAAGTTGTTTTGTTACCGGGAATATAACGATAAGGTAAAGCAACTTGTGTGGGTTTTACGGTTGGAGGTGGGGTGGTAGATTCGCGGGTGGTATCGGGAATCTGTACACTAGAGGCAATATTTCTGGCGCGATCGCTCGAACGTTGATATTCTGATCCACCTGGTGTAACACTGGCAGCCATAGCCAGGAAATTAGCTGGAATTGCTTGACGAATTCCTCGTTGTGCTGATTCTCCTGTACGCACAACTTGATAGAAAGAACGACCTCCAAAATATTGCTCAATCAAACGACCGCGCCAGTAATCGTTGTAGCGGGGATTGACCAAGTTAAAGGGTCGATCTTTGAAGCGGCGACGCTGGAAGGGTACGATGTCATCACCAAAGTTCTCACGGTATTCATCAGAATCTACAAGAGCATCGATAAAACCATGTAGTCCTTTGGTCGCAATCACAATTGACCAAGAAATTTGCTCATCTTTACCGTAGGTAGCGCGTCCCAAAAATCGCTTGAAGCTAATATCTACTAAACGGTAGTTAGAGTTAGTTTCTGCAACTTCATCACGGTAAACACTGGATTTACCCAATCCCCGGATGAAATCTCGGACGTTGATTGTTCGGTTACGTAACTGTGATTCTAGGAACGGTTGGCGATAGTTTTCTAAAATAAGGTGTTCACTGAAAATTTGCCGATAAGCTGCCCAAATAATCGCATCAACATCTGTATCGGAAATGGCGTCTGCCAAACGGTAAATTGCTGGTGTGTCTTCGTTAGGTACTTCGTAGCCTTCGACACGTTGATTTTGCGTAGTAGGAGTAACTTCAAGTAATGGTATCGCCATCTTTACTTTTACCTTTTTTAGGGGTAGTGGATAGTGGGTAGTGGGTAGTGAGAAAGATTAACAACTAACAACTAAAAACTAACATTTGCTTCTGAGCTAACTGTACCCTAGCGCGGATAGCATTTTCGGCGTCGGTAGCTAGTATTTCCGCAAATGTTTCTCGGATTGGCTGTTGCAGTTTAGGTATTTTCGCCAAGGCTTGTAAGCCGACGATCGCGGCGTAACGAATTGACCAATCTGCATCTTGGCAAATGAACAATAGAGTTTCCAATGCTTTAGCCTGTGCTGCTTGACGTTCTGGGATATCCAATTTATGAAAGCGCAGGCTTCCCAATCCTTTAGCTGCGGCGCGACGAACGCTAGGAGCAAAGTCAGTAGCAGCAGATGTCAGCAATATATCTAGGGCGCGAGGGTCAGCGATCGCTGCTAAGGTACGAATTGAGTAGGCTCTAGCACCATAGTTATAGTCATCAATTTGTGCTAACAACTGTGGAACCGCTACATCTCCCAATTCTGTTAACCCAGCGATTGCGGCGACTGCTGCGGCTGGGTTGTTATAACCAAATACAGCAATTAATGTCTCAATTGCTGCTTCATCTTTGGCTGCTGCTAGTTCTTGTACTGCTGCTAATATTCGCGCTGGCGAGTCTGCTTCTGTAACAGCGCGAATCAATTTTTGGGTGTTAGTCATTGGTCATTTAGTCATTGGTCATTAGTTATTAGTCATTAGTTATTAGTCATTGGTCATTAGTTACTAGTCATAAAACAAACAACAAATGACAAACAACAAATGACAATTGACAATTGACTATAAAAGTGAATCCATTAAGTTCATTAGCCGCATTGCATCCTCAGAAATAGAGGAAACATCTAACTCCTGTTGAAGTTGATGTTCTAGCAGACCTTTAAGGGCAATCAATTTAAAACTATTTTCAACCTTGGCGTTGGCGATCGCATCTGCTGCGGGCAAATACCCGATAGCACCTAAATCTCCCAAGACGACGCGGCGCATTTGGAGATTGTTACTGTCCAACTCTTGAATCAGACGCTCTCCATAGGAAGTGTCTTGTGTAAGTTGATACATTCCTCTTGCTGCTGCACACTGTACTCGCGCTACTGGATGTTCCAAGAAGGGTTCAATTAAGGAAATAGCCTCAGTTGCACCAATAGCTCCCAAGGCTTCCAAAACCGCTTCATATGGTTGGGTGAGATGAGGACGTCCCGGTTCTTGAACAGCAGCTGCAATACCACCGCTTAACAATTGCATTAGTGCTGGAGCTGCTGCTATATCTCCTAGCATTGCTAAGGATTGGGCTGCGGCTTCACGCACATAGAAATCAGAGCATTCTAAGCACCGAATTAAATGTGGTACGGCTCGAATATCACCCAATTTTCCCAATGCTCTTGCAGCATTACGGCGCAGAGGATAGCCTCCCATTTCTGTTGTGTCGGCTTCATCCTCTAAGGCCACAATCAGAGCATCTACAACTTCTGGATCACGAACACGGAACTTACCTAGCCACCAAGCGGCGTAATAGCGGAGACTTAAATCTGGAGATTTGAGGTTAGCGATCGCTTGCTCTTTTGTTAAGGGCGAAGCGTTTTCGGCAGAATATGTTTCTGCACTTAGTTCTATCATTGCCAAAGCGTTAGTTTGCTTCTGCTGTGCTTAAAGGCTCGATTTTGATAATTCTGCCGCCCATACGAGTAATTCGTTGCATTTCTTCATTCATGCGGTTGTATGGCACTGTCATGAATACGCTACCGCTATTGCGGATATCGTAGTTATTTCTGTCGTTTTCTTCGTTTTGTCGCAAGCCTACGACTTCATAACGAAACATCCGGCTGTTTGCACTAGAAATGCCATTAGCACCAACTGTGGTTTGACCGAACATTGTTGTGACTCTCCTGATAAAACTAGCTTTTGGGCAATTGTTTAGGAGTTAGAAAGTCGGAGCCAGAAGTTAAGAATTAGGAGTTAAGAATTAGGAGTTTGGAATTTTATACTTTCTTTAACTCATAACTCATAACTCATGACTCATAATTCTTAACTAATAACCCCTCATTCCTAACTGACCACGATTAATTACGCTGGGGTGATGCTGACAATTTTGCCACCTTGGCGTTTTATTTGCTCCATTCTGTCCAAAAGGCGTTCGTAGGGTACAACGACAGCGTAGCTGCTACGACGCACACTAGGGTAGCCAGGGTTGCGAAGTCCAGTTACTTCGATGCGATAAGAGCGATCGCCTTCTCCGACTGCATTACCCATGTTCTTTCTGGGAGTCACATCCGCAGTTGCACGGAATCCCCAGCTAGAGTTGGTGCCAGATGGTCCAACAATTGAGGAAGCGCTATTGGTTGCTAGTTCACGGGCTAGGCGAGTTTTTGTACCTTCTACCTGAGCGCGATCGCTATTAGCGTAACCCCGATACAAGCGAAACATTCGGGTAAAGCCAACTGTTTTCTGTCCGGTTTGGATCTCAAAACCACGGTAATAGGGGACAATATTGTCACCAAAGTTGTTGAGGTATTCAACCGAATCAATATATGAGTCAATTTCGGTATCGTACCCTTGGTTCTGGTACAAGTCTAAGTGGAAAATCACCTCAGACTCATCGTACGGCGCACGACCCAATAAATGCTTGTAGTTGAGTTCGATAAACCGGGTTTGGAAGCTGTTGTAGAAAAATTTATTCTTGTAGAGTTCTGACTTAGCAACGCTACGCACAAACTCTCGGACTGTCAAGTTACCATCCCGCAGGAGTGATTCTGCGCTTACAAGCCGTTCCGACGCCATGATGTAGTCATTACCCAAAAGCTGTCGGTATACGGCGCGAATCACCGCTTCTACATCTTCTCTGCTTGCATAAGGACGTAACTCAACTTTAGCCGCGTTGGTGCTGCTAAAAGCTTCTGTTCCTAGCCTGGATGCTGCTGCTGTAATCGGCATTTTTTTCCCCCTATTTATGTACACGCGGACTTTTGCGTGTCTGATAAATATTTTTTATCAATTCTCAGATAAAACTATGCCCGGAGCGAGATTCAACTGCTTGGTGATTCCACACAGCTGCATCCCTCTCCGGGCATTACGCTATCTAGCTCAGAGCGTTGATTGCGTAATCAATGTAGGTGTTAGCTTCGTTAGCAGCTTGACCGGACAAACCATGATTAGATTTGATGTGCTTGAGAGCTTCTACGTACCAGCTGGGGGACAATTCAAAAGCGCTGTTGATTTCAGCCAAACCAGCAATCAAAAATTCATCCAATGGGCCAGTACCACCAGCAACCAAGGAGTAGGTGATGATCCGCAGGTAGTGACCAACGTCACGAGCACACTTGGACTTACCACGGGAATCAGCAGCATAGTTAGGACCACTGGTTTGGGTGGTGTAGGGGAATTTTTGATATACAGCTTGAGTAGCGCCATCAATCAAGCGTTGAGCATTGCTGGTCAATGCACGAGCAGCTTCCATGCTAGCAGAAGCGCGTTCTAAACGGCCACGAACAGCTTGGAGTTCGGTGTTGCCTAGAAAGCGACCTTGGGTATCAGCAGCTGCAATTGCTTCGGTAATGGGTGTTTTCATGATCTTAAAATCTCCTTAACGTCCTTAACGTTTCGTAATTTTTTGCCGGGATACCTAACTTTTGGGTTCTGGGCTTTTTTGTTATGTTTTATTACGCAACAGCAGCAGCAGCGCGATCAAAGTAGCTAGCTACTTCAGAAATCAAAGCACTGCAATCACCCTTGGTGATTCCATTGGGGTCGTTAGCGACGTTGACAGCAGCTTCTTTCATTTTTTGAACACCAACTGCTACGGAAGAACCTGGAGTACCCAGAGCTTGGTAGGTTTCGCGCAAGCCATTCAAGCAACGGTCGTCAAGAACGCTAGCGTCACCAGCGAGGATCGCGTAGGTAACATAGCGCAAAATGATTTCCATATCGCGCAAGCAAGCAGACATACGACGGTTGGTGTAAGCGTTTCCACCAGGAGCAATCAATTGGGGTTGCTCTTCAAACAAAGCACGAGCAGCGTCGGTAACGATATCGGAAGCATTGCTGGTGATGCGGTTTACTACATCCAGGCGCTTGTTGCCGTCTTTAACCATATTGCCTAGAGCATCGAGTTGTTCGTTGCTCAGGAATTCGCCTCTGGAGTCAGCCTGAGAAACCACCTTGGCAAATGCGTCTAACATGGAAGATTCTCCTAATTCCTTAATTGAGTGCTGTCTTGATTAAAACTGGAATTGTTTTATCAATTTGGATTGGCCTATAACAGACATTAAACAAGAGTGTTTCTCTTTTGCTTTTCATTTTCCCTGTTCTGAAACAAAACCGGAAAAATGAGAAACTGGGGTGATTTTATGAGAAACTGGCAAACTTTACGAATTGAGTGCCGTCTTTTAGTTTTGCCTGTCGTTTAACCCCTCCAGCTTATGTTTATACAACGCTACAGGGGCATTATTTGTTACAAATTATGAATAAATGAGATATACCAATAAGAAAAGCCTCAAAAGCTTTACATATAAGGGCTTTAACTGAGAAGAAGTTGATTTTTTCGTAATATTACTTTACAAAATAGCAAGATCAGGCGCAACTTTTCTTTGCTTATATTTTCTTAAGTTTCCTTCAATTCTAGATATAACAATCTATTCAAGTTCTAGATGAATTTGATAGACATAGCTATATGTTAAGAATTTTTAACAAAAAAATTATAAAAATTGCCTCTAATTGCAGAAATTTGTCACAAAAGTTGGCGGGAATAACCCAACCATGGCTGAGGTGGGAGGGACAGCCCACCAACTTAGGGTATTGGGCATGGGAAAATCATCAGTATTTCAATTACCCATTACCCATTGCCAAAAACCATTTGTAGTTAATCTGGCAGATTTTTTGCAGTAGCTGTTGTAACACGCGATCGCACTACTTTATAAGAGCGTAGGTTGAAAACCCTGTGGAGTCGCCAATTAATGCTAAAGCTTGAATAATATACGCTTGCACGCCCTGATCAGCAGAACTACGAAAAGCAAGAATCAGTGGTTCTACGCTTGCAGGTGCTAATGGTTTAATTGCGAAATCAGTTCTTCTGTATTCACAAACTTCTGTGTATGCATGATTGTTAAAAATTGCAGATATAAAAGAAATTGTTGATTGTTAATATTATAAAATTAACTAGATATCAATCCCCGATTTATTGATGAAATCGAGGATTTTGTTGTTCAAAAAACCCTATCTTAAAGTTGAATTAATAAATCATCAATTGCCTGAAAACAGCAAAAATTTTAAGCAACGGCTGAAGCAGCGCGGTCAAAATAGCTAGCAACTTCAGATATTAATTGGCTGCAATCACCTCTAGTAATGCCATTAGAATCGTTAGCAATATTGATAGCAGCTTCTTTCATTTTTTGAATTCCAGAAGCTACAGCATCGCCGGGAGTACCAAGAGCTTGATAAAAATTTCTCATTTATAATTTTTATGATCAAAATATGACAACTCGTCGTCTTAAAACTTCAAGCAGAGTAGTTAACGTTTGAGGAATAGGTGCAGTAGCTTCAATCCATTCTCCAGAGGCTGGATGCTGTAATCTGAGTCGCCAAGCGTGGAGTGCTTGACCTGGTAAATTCACACCCACCGAACGGCCAGAACTATAAACAGGGTCGCCGACAATGGGATGACCCATATGGGCGCTGTGGACACGAATTTGATGGGTACGTCCGGTTTCTAATTGGAAGTGCATTAATGTATAGTTGCCCAAACGTTCTAGTATTCGCCAATGAGTAACCGCAGGTCTTCCACCTTTTTCTGTTGAGACAACAGCCATTTTTTTTCGGTCTACTGGATGACGACCGATGGGTAAGTCAACTGTACCGCTTTCTGTTTTTGGAACACCGTAGATTACACCTAGATATTCTCGTTGGGCGGTTTTAGCTTTAAGTTGTGCTTGGAGATGTTGATGAGCAAATTCGGTTTTTGCAATAGCGATCGCCCCTGTTGTATCTTTATCTAGTCGATGCACAATTCCCGGACGCTGCACACCACCAATTCCCGGTAGGTTAGGACAATGGGCTAAAATGGCGTTGACTAAAGTCCCATCTGGATGACCGGGTGCAGGATGAACAACTAATCCTGCTGTTTTGTTGAGAATTAATATGTGGTCATCTTCATAAAGGATATCTAAGGGAATATCTTCTGCGGTCAGTTCGAGTGGTTCAGCTGGGGGAATAGTGACAGTGATGCGATCGCCCAGTCTCACAGTTATCTTTTTGGATGTACAGACTTTGCTGTTGAGTTGAATCTGACCCTGTTCAATTAACTGTTGGATGCGGGAACGAGATAGGTCTGTTAATTGCTCAGTAAGATAACGGTCTAAGCGTTCTCCCGGTTCTTCTACTTGTAAACTAATTTCGGTCACAGTGGTATTGGTCTAATCTCCAGTTTTTGTAGTTTAGCTTTTCTGGAGAATAGTAGAATGTTTTTTGTATTGGTTGACGTTACTATTTTAACCAATTGTTATCAGACATATAGGATTCCTATTTGATTGTTTAAAAAAACTCAGTACACTTTCTGTTAAGAGTTCCCTGTTCCTTGTTGCCGATCTTCACAAGTAAGTTCATAAATCAAACCGGATTCCTATAGAAGAGACATCTCCGAAATAGTAATGTTCTGTGGTAAAAGAATATAATATAAGTCTTTTTACACCAGAATTATGAGTTCCGTATTGGAGCACATCGAAGCGAATCCTCAAGAAACCCAACGATTAATTGGTCTGGGATACCCTGAACTACAACAATTAATTCAAAACGCCGAACAATTACACTATGAAAAACAAGCGACCTTAGAATCGAAGAAAATTAGAATTATCTCCGGTGGAGGTGGTCGTAAACCAAAATTATCCATAAAAGAACAAATAATTTTAACCTTGGTTTATCTCAGGCATATGACCACATTTCAACTTCTTGGTATCCAGTTTGGGGTCAGTGAATCAACAGCGAATGACACATTTAATTACTGGTTGCCGATGCTAAGAGAATTGTTACCATCTAGTTTACTTGAACAAGTAAAAAAAAACGATTTAGATTATGAAGTTGTCAAAGAAATACTCACGGAATACGAACTAACTGTTGACAGCTATGAACAAGTCTCTTAAAGACCTGGCGATAACGATGAGCAAGAAAAATATTATTCTGGTAAGAAGAGTAATCATACATTTAAAACTCAAATGATCATCTTACCAGATGGTAGAGATATCGTTGATATTGTGGCAGGTGAACCTGGTCCGAAAAGCGACATAACTTTGTTCCGAGAATATCGCTCACGCTTTGACACAAAACAAAGATTTAAGGGAGATAAGGCTTATCAGGGAGAAGATTTGATTGAAACTCCACTTAAAAAACCGAAAAATCGAGAATTAACAGCCGAACAAAAAGAACAAAATAAAGAGTTTTCAGCCAAGCGAATCTTTGTTGAACATCGAATTCGCTCTGTAAAAATATTTCGAGTTGTCCAAGAAAGATTTCGGTTAAATCCTAAAAAGTATGAACAAGTAATTTTGACAATTTGCGGAGTAGTAAGATTACGAATTGGGGCACTTATATTACCAGCAGAAATAAACGCGATCGCATGATGTGAAAATGAACGCACACAACCACGTTTTTTTGTCTGATTATTAACAACAAATATCTCAAATCCCTATTCTATCGTATAAACTAGCCTGATTACGAAACTGGCGATCGCACCCTATAAGCTAGTTACAGAGATACTTAGGCAGTTTTTGGAGATGTCTA
>NZ_JBHFLM010000172.1:0-29709 GCF_041928655.1 Pelatocladus sp. BLCC-F211
GCATCTTTGACAGTGCCACAACGATATGACTTGTTTACGCGATTAAATAAATCATATCGTAAACGTTGCGTAGCTCGCATTTTATCCGGCGTAGCAACATCAGTTTAGAATCCCCATACTTCTAGTAAGGGGAGATGTCAAGCACAATCCAAAATCCAAAATCCATAGACGCGTAGACGCAGAGGGGCTTCCGAAGGTAAGCGGCTACCTTTGGTAGGCGCGTTAGCGACAGGCGTGCAAGTAGACAGGGAGTGTCGAAGCGCAGGGTAATCTAAAATCCAAAATCGTATCAGCCAAATTGGCACTAAATTACACACTGGTTATGGCAATATATTTCCATTCCTGATCAGGAAAAACACAGAGATACGCAAGTCATAGCTCACAATAAAGAAATACAAAATTTTATCCTTAAATACTCATTCTCAAAAGTAAATTAAATTTCAATTCCTGATAAAAGTACAAAATACTGTGCAACAAATTCAATCTCTGCTTAAGGTATTTGAAAGCCGCAAGATGGCGGCTTTATTATTGCTAGGTTTTGCATCAGGTTTGCCCTTATTATTAATTGGGAATAACCTCAAAGCCTGGATGACTCAAGAACAGGTAGATTTGGCGGCGATTGGTTGGTTAAGCCTTGCTGCATTACCTTACTCGTTAAAGTTTCTTTGGTCTCCATTTCTAGATCGGTTTACACCGCCATTTTTGGGACGAAGACGAGGTTGGTTGATTGTGACGCAGATCGCTTTGATCGTCGCGATCGCCTTTATGGCTTTTCAACAACCCAAACAAGCGTTACAGCTTTTAGCCATCAACGCCATAATTATTGCTTTTTTGAGTGCGACTCAAGATATTGCTGCTGATGCTTACCGCACCGATGTTTTAACAGAATTAGAAATGGGTGCTGGCGCAGCAGTTTTTATTTTAGGTTATCGAGTTGCGCTATTAGTTGCTGGTTCTTTAGGATTAATACTGGCTGATCGGATGCCTTGGTCGTCGGTATATTTGTTTATGGCAGGAATGATGGTAATTGGAATCTTTGGTGTTTTACTCGCACCAGAACCACGAGAAATTAGCCCTCCTGCTTCTTTAGCTGAAGCAGTTATCCTACCATTCGGGGAATTTTTCCAACGCCAAGGAGTTGTCCAAGCCTTATTGATTCTGGTGTTTATCACCTTATATAAACTAGGTGATGCTTTACTGAGTAATATGGCAACACCCTTTTTACTCACTATTGGTTTCACTAAAACCGATATTGGAGCGATACAAGTAGGAATGGGATTAATTGCTACTATTGTTGGCGCTCTTGTCGGTGGTGTAGTTTTAAGCAGAATAGGTATCAATCGTTCACTGTGGATTTTTGGCGCGTTGCAAGCTCTAAGTAACCTTGCTTACTTTATACTTGCCCAACCGCAATTTACTCAAAATTACCAATTACTGGTAGTGACTATTAACATCGAAAACTTTTGTGGTGGATTGGGAACAGCTGCCTTTGTTGCCTTTTTGATGAGTCTTTGTAACCAGCGATTTTCCGCCACCCAATATGCATTGCTTTCCAGTTTAATGGCCGTCAGCCGCGATATTTTGGCTGCTCCAGCTGGAGCGATCGCCAAAAGCACAGGTTGGTCTACATTTTTCTTAATTACTATTATTGCCGCCGTGCCAGGGTTACTGCTGCTACCTGTTTTCGCTCCTTGGAACCCTCAACCTATAGCAATGCCAAGACCAGGATTAGATGATGAGGAAGAAGATATATGGGGCAAAAACTAATAATTATTGTTGCCACAACAATCCTGTTATTTACAGGATTGTTGCTTGGCTACGTGCTTTCCCAGCTAGTTTTAGGATTTCTGGGACTTAACCTCCTAACTTTTCTGGGAACATTCAGTCTCATTTTGATTTTTGGCACACTTTATTATGTTTTGTTTTGGGAGTTGCGTAGGCAGTCTAACCGAACCAAAGCTAGCAACTCACAGCCAGCAACTCAGCCATTAACTGAGCCAGTAGCACACTCACCAACCGAACCAACACTCAGACCTTCTACCCCACGTGGAGCTGATAACCGTCTAAAAAATAAGCTAATTTCAATGGTAGCTGGCGACACCGCCGCCGCAGAACGCCTTGTTGAACAAGCAAAACAAGACTACCCAGGAATGCCAGAAAGCTGGTACTGGGAAAGAGCGATCGCGGACTTAGAACGCGATCGTAGATGAAATTAGTTATCAGTGAACAGTTACTAGTGAACAGTGAAAGAGCAAGGGTAATCCCTAGAATTAATTTCTAAAAATTAACTGATAACTGATAACTGATAACTGATAACTGATTTCTCCTGAACATCGTTAAAATAAATCATGTTAACTTCATAAATCTTCAGTTAAGCTTTATATCTCAAAAATGGCTATATTTCGTCAATACATAGCTCCCCTACTCGTAGTTTTGATATTTTTGTTTGCGCTAGTAGCAGTCAGTGTTCGTATATTCTTACCTGGGGATATGGCAGCACCGGCACCTGTTGAAGAGAATGGGGGTATAGGGAGAGTGGGAGACGCACAGAAATTAAGCGTGTCTTTTGTATTTCCCACCTCGTCCTCAGCTTCCGTATGATTCTAGTTGAGCAAAAACTTGCATTTTGATTTGTGGAACTGCTACCAAGTTACTGTATTCGTCATGGCTCCAGTTTAGATCGGGCATTGTTGGTCAAGTTCATGCAATTGACTTACCAAGAAATGTTTTCTGTTGGGGATTTTTCCCATCTCGCACAAACAGTACAACAATACTTTTCTAACCAAACACCTTTATGGTGGGTGGATTTTTTAGGAATAGAAAAAGACACGGGGACACTGGGACATGGAGAAATGGAGATATTATCATTTCCCCAGTCCCCCAGATCCGCCGTAGCTTGTCTGTGGATGGGAAATGCGATTGATCAAGTAACAGGCGATCGCCATGCTCACATTTTTTTACTCTACGTCGTACCAGAACATCGGCGACGAGGAATTGCCACAGCTTTGATGCGGTATGCAGAAGACTGGGCAAAAAAAAGAGGCGATCGGCAAATGGGTTTGCAGGTGTTTCAATCTAACCAAGCTGCATTAAATCTTTACAGTCACTTGGGTTACGAAACTCAGTCCTTGTGGCTGAAGAAACTTTTATAACTTTAATTTTTTTGGACATTTAATTTTAAATTTTGAATTTATTGGTAAGTGGTAGTAGGGAATGGTACTTTTTATTTATGTATGACGAAGACGACCTCAGCCTACTTGATGTAGAAGTGGAGCTAGAAAGTCCTCTAGATAAAATGGAACCACTGACCGCAGAGTCAGAAGTGCCAAAACCCGATCCAGAGGAAATGCTACCACTGTTAGAGCATCCCCAACCCCAGCAAAGAATGCTGGCAGCACGTGCCTTTTGTGACGTCGAAGATGCACGGGCAATTCCCCATTTGATTAGTTTGCTGACTGATACTTGCCCTCTAGTGCGAGTAAGTGCAGCTTACGGACTCGGACGTAACCCCAGCCCCGACGCTGTAGAACCATTGATTACTCAATTAGGGCGAGATTGGAATGGGTACGTACGCAAAGGCGTGGTTTGGGCCTTGGGTAACTGCCGCGATCGCCGTTGTTTAGCACCTCTAGCCGATGCTCTGAGAACAGATATTTCCGCAGTCCGATTGTGGGCTGCAAGTTCCCTAGCACAGATGGCGCAAATTGGTTATGAAACTGTGGTTGGGGCCATACCACCATTAATCGAAGCTTTAGTACAAGACCCTGTAGCACCAGTACGGAGTAACAGCGCCTGGGCGATCGGACAGTTATGTCGCGAACTACCTTCTAACATTGTTTATGCCACTGCTATTGATGCCTTAATTCAAGCTTTTGCCGAAGACAAAGATTTGGGAGTTCGAGAAGACACCAAAGCCGCACTTTTAGGAGTAGGCGATCCGCGAGGATTACAGTTGATTGAAACCCTAGAACAAGAAGGGTGGTTTTAGGTATCATATACCTAAGTTTTGAGCATTAATTGAGCATGTACAGCAAAACACCAAGCGGTAAGAGTCGCAAAGGTCAAATAACTGTTAGACCGGATGCCGGAAGTATTAAAGCTTGTTTTCCACGTGGTTATTTTGAGGATGGAAAACAAGTCAAGCTAGCCACTGGGATTCCCAATGATGAAAATTGGGAATCTTCAGCTAAGAGACTAGAACGACGGTTACAGCAAGAGTTAGAAGATAGAAAGCTTGATGACGGTAACGGGAATTTCAATATCGGACGTTATCAAGAGATTTTAGAAGACTACGGATTAAGGGCAAAACTTAGACTAATTAAGAATGCAGAAACAAGTGATAGTCAACTGCCACCTAAACCTGAGCTAAGTATTTTGGAAGTGTGGGACATGTACTGTGAGTACATTAAGCCGAGCATGAAGGAAAGTACTTATTTTGAATTAGTTAGAGGACAATATACCAACTACGTTAAGTCATCTATTAAAGCAGTTGGGTGTGAAGATGCCGATAAAATAAGAAATTGGCTAATTGAAAACAGGTTTTTGTTAACAGTTAAAAAAACACTTAGTCACTTGTCAAAAGCATATCAGCGAGCGATTAGAAACAAACAAGTTACTTATGATCCGTTTAATGGCATGGCTGAAGAGATAAAGCAACTAGGCGCTAAAGGTAAAAAACAGAGTGAGATTGAAATTAACAACGATAAAGATATTCTTGATAAAAACAAAGCGTATACATGGACAGAAGCACAAGCAATACTTGATTACATAAAAAATAACGAAAAAACGAATTATCTTTATCCATTCGTTGGGTTTAAGTTTTTAACAGGCTGTAGAACAGGTGAAGCTATAGCATTCATGTGGGGTGATGTTTTTTGGGATAAACAAGAGATAGCAATTAGATGGACATACAACCATAAGATTAAAAAATTCTTGCCCACTAAAAATGAAACTGCCAGAAGGTTTCCTATGCCTAAAAATGGTGAATTATGGAATCTTTTAAAATTAATTCCCGAAGGTAAGCCGAATGATGTTGTTTTTAAATCTAAGACCGGGAAAGTAATAAATGATGATTTTGTCGGACGGCTATGGATTGGTTACGCACCCAATAAAACTAAAGGAATCATTCCTGCTTTAATTGAGCAAGGTATTCTTAAAAAATATTTGCCACTGTACAATACACGCCACACTTTCATCACTCATCAAGTTTTTGATTTAGGTAGGGATGAAAAAATAGTTTCAGCTTGGTGTGGTCATGGTGAGATGGTAAGTCAAAAGCATTATCAAGACATAGCTGATAGAGCATCACAAATTAATCCAGAGTTACCAGCTAACAACCAACAAATTCAACAAACTAACTCTGAAGTTGAATCACTCAAGGAAATAATAAAATCACTCCAAAACCAGCTACAAGCACAGCAAGAGTTAATAGCTAGTCTTCAGTCAAAGCTAGACAAGTAACAAATTACCAAAATAAGTATATAGACTTAGAAATATTACTCTCTAGGTGTATTTCTATATGTGTCTCTATCTTTTCTAGCTTATAAAATTTTTATCGGATAAGTTATCGGGTAAATTTTTTATAGCAAAGTTAAAACTGAACTTCCCCAATTGACAAAAGGCGTATGCTGTGAGTAGTAAGGCTTTTGAAGATTTCCGTTCTCGAGTCATTTTAAGTCTAATTGTTTGAGTAACGAGAAGGTCATAATAACCGATATCTGGAAAGTATTCTTTTATCAATTTAATGTTTGAATGCATAAATATTGATACATCAATCCAAGAATCAGCATCAGTTAATAAAATCGCTAACAGTGATATTGGTGCTATATCTGCTATTGAATATACTCCTCCTTTATCTGAGATAGGAATCATCTGTGAATTACAGTTAGAGCAGATAACATAAAAGCCAAAATCCGCTCTAGCGCTTATATTGCAAGATGGACAAATGTTATGAATAATTTTTCTGTCACTTTCTTTGAAAGGTTTTGCTACTTGGCGAAAATTAGCTCATGCTTTTTTCGCAGCACAAGACCATATTACTGATGAGCGAGTAGAAATTTTAGAGCGTGAGAATGAAACATTAAGAGAAGAAAATGAACGTTTAAATAGTTCAGTACCACCATCAAGTGACCAAAATAAGAAACCGAGCGATAAAAGCAAGCGTAAAAAAGGTTTGAAGCGTGGACAAAAGTACGACCATCCAGGAAAGACACGCAACGGATTTGGAGAACCAGACAAAATAGAAAAGCTAGAGTTAGAAAACTGTCCAGTTTGTGGTGCAGCTGTAGATTTAGTGGAACAGGCACCCAAAAAAGTGACCCAAGTAGCAGAATTAGTAGACCAACCCGTAGAAATCCGAGAGGATTACAGTTGATTGAAACCCTAGAACAGGAAGGGTGGTTTTGATCGGGGATTGGGAATTGGGGACAAGGGGGACAAGGGAGACACGGGAGACAAGGGAGAGAATAAACATCGATCCCTGATCCCTGATCCCCGATCCCCGATCCCCAATCCCCAATCACTAACCACTGTACTGAATTCGATAAATGCGGTTGTTGGCTTCTTCTGTAAAAATTAGGCTACCGTCGGGTAAAGTTAGTAAACCGACGGGACGCCCCCAAGTTGTGGGGATGGTGGGGTTTAGGAGAAATCCCGTGAGAAAGTCTTCATAGTATCCTTGCGGACGTCCCTCAGCATCAAAAGGAACAAAAACAACTTTATAACCAGTACCGCGATCGCGATTCCAAGAACCACGAAAAGCAACAAAAGCACCATTGCGGTATTTTTCGGGGAAAGTCTGTCCGTCGTAAAATTGCAAACCCAAAGCCGCGGAATGGGCTTGAAACAAGACATCTGGTGTAGTGGTAGTCTTTACTAAATCCGGGCGTTTACTTTTACCGTTATTTGCTTGACGTGGGTCAATATTGTTGGGCGCTAGGTATGCATAAGGCCAGCCGTAGAATTGACCTTGTTGCAGGCGTGTTAGGTAATCTGGTACTAAGTCATCACCGATACCATCTCGTTCATTTACTGTTGTGTAAAGCTGCTTAGTTACTGGGTGAAAATCTAAACCAACTGGATTACGCAAACCATAGGCAAAAGTCTGTTGATTGGAACCATCCAAATTCATCACCTGCACAGAAGCCCGTGGTAGTGGTTCCTCATCTACGTTTGTACCGGAACCAATAGAAACGTATAGTTTATTACCATCAGGCGAGGCTATGACGTTGCGTGTCCAGTGCTGGTTGTAGCCATAAGCAGGAATATCGGCTATTTTTTGACCATTACCATTAAGTTCTTGCTGACCTTGGGTATAGGGAAAGCGTAGCACTGCATCAGTGTTACCTAAAAAGAAAGAATTGGCTGCAAAAGTCATACCCAAAGGACGATTTAACCCGTTTTTAGCAGTAGCAAAAGTCTTTTTCACATCAGCCACACCATCACCGTTAGTGTCACGCAGCAAGCGAATGCGGTTTTGTCTGGTTTCAGTCACCAACACATCACCATTCGGGGTTAACGCTAACCAACGGGGTGCATCTAAATCTTCTGCAAAAACATTGACTGTAAACCCAGGTGGAACCCGCAGTGTCGGGTTAGCAGGAATTGAGACAACTTGAGGTGATTTTGAAGCGCTTTTAGTCGCAAAGGGTTTTGGTAAATTTTTCAGATTGATACGGATGCGTTGAGGTGAGAGTGGTTTAGTGGGGATAACATTTTGAGACTGTGGAGAATTCTGTGCTACTGGTGTGGAAGTATCGACAGAAGCACGAGTATTTTGCTCGCACGCTACTACTGTAGTTAGTAGTAAAACTAGCAGTAGGAAACTCCTAGAAGAATTTATTACAGTCATCCCAAATTTAAATCCAGCCCAACACTTATAAATGTATACTCACGACCAAAATACTGTCCCCAGTCTGCAAGTAGATGTTAGTGATTGGACATCGGGCATGAATCTGTTATCAGTTATCAGTTAACTGATAAGTTGTCTCCCTTGTCCCCTTATTCAGCCTGACTACAATATTTATTCACTTGTTCCGCAAGCACATCTGATTGTTTTCCAGCAAATTCGGCTGCTTTGAGGGCGTTGTCAATTTCACTTCTGGATGTTTGTATTTGTTGTCTACCAGATGTGGAAGCTTTTGCTAGCTTTGCAGTATTAAGCGCTTTACCTGCTTTATTGATATTTTGACTGAGTGTTGTAAATACTTTGACAAACCGAGTTTGGTATTCTTTGAGCTTGGGATCTTTTAAGTTTAGTTGCTCAATTTTTTTAGTTGCTGCTTCCAAATCCTTAGCCAGTTTCAAGCTTGTTGTAACCTGAGTACCTTTATTGATTTCTAATAAAGAATTTCCTTCGTTCACAGTCTTGATTAGTCGCTGACATTGGGAGGTTTTACTATCGTTGCAACCGACTAGCAATAAAGTCAGGCTTACACTTATAGGAACAATAATATTATTTTTACGACACCCGACAGACATTTACACCCGACCAAATTTAATATATGAAATCTAAATAATCGTAACCAATAGTAACCACAGATTCAGTGATTTGGGTTAGAGTTCCGATAATTGGGGATTGGGGATTGCGTAAATGCTACCTTTTATACACTAATATCTAGTATTTGATGGTCATTAACTATGTTCAATAGCCTTTACTGAATTATCAAAGGGAATATTTAATGTTATATTTGCAACATTTAAATTCAAAAATAATTCTGTTTAGAAAAGCTGTGATCAAATACTAATGAGTATAATTATTTGCCCAGGTATCCATACACAAGACTTAACAGAGAACTTTCTTACGGCTTTGAGAGACTCAGTGGTTCACAGTTTGCAGTCTCCAGATTCAGTAAATATACTAGTTTACCCAGCCGAAGTTTTTTCATCATTATCAGCATTTCATATTTTAGAGTTTTTACACAAACACTTAGGAGATAGGCTAGAATCACCGCTTATATTTATTTGTTTTAGTGCTGGTGTAGTTGGAGCGATCGCAGCCGCATCTACATGGCAACTACTAGGAGGTAAAATAAAAGCTTTTATTGCTATAGATGGATGGGGAGTACCATTATGGGGAAACTTTCCTATCCATAGGATGAGCCATGATTACTTCACTCACTGGAGTTCTAAACTACTGGGTGGCGGTGAAAATAATTTTTATGCAGATCCAGCAGTTGATCATTTAGAAATGTGGCGATCGCCCCAGAACATTCAAGGTTGGTGGGTAGACTCATCTTTTAGGGAATCGCCATCCCCGCAAAGTTTAACTGCGGCGGAATTTTTGCAAAAACTTTTGGTGCGCTATGAAAAAATTAGTCCGGAAAGTATAAGTACTAAGGAGGGGATCGGGGGTTGGGGATCAGGGATCGGGGAACGGGCAATGGGGAACGGGGACTAGGATAGGTTTTTAATATAATCCTCGCTCCCATTCCCCAATCCTCGCTCCCATTCCCCAATCCTCGCTCCCATTCCCCAATTTTCGCTCCCCAATCCCAACCCCCTATTCCCTAATTGCTGATGTTTCCAACTGAACCTGCTGCTGTAAATAAAGGATTTGGCGTCCTGCTCAGAAACCGTAGTTTTATGCTGCTGTGGATTGGGCAGTTATTGTCCCAGCTTGCGGATAAAGTTTTCTTTGTTTTAATGATTGCCCTATTAGAAAACTATCCACCTCCTGCGGGTTTAGCCGAAAACTCGATGTACTCAGCTTTAATGGTGGCGTTTACAGTCCCAGCAATTTTGTTTGGTTCTGCTGGAGGTGTGTTTGTTGACCGCTTTCCAAAAAAGCTGATCATGGTTGGTTCAGATGTTGTACGCGGTTTGTTGACACTGTTAATACCGCTTTTGCCACGGGAATTTTTGATTTTATTAATACTGACTTTTGCAATCTCCACTGTGACGCAGTTTTTTGCACCCGCAGAACAGGCAGTTATTCCGTTATTGGTGAAGCGAGAGAATTTGATGGCAGCTAATGCCTTGTTCAGCAGCACAATGATGGGTGCTTTAATTGTGGGATTTGCGATCGGCGAACCGATGTTAAGCTGGGCAAAAAATTACCTTGGTCCCAATTATGGTCAAGAGCTGGTAGTGGCAATATTGTATATGTCTTCTGCTGGGATCATGCAGCCCATTAACTTTAAAGACAATAGAAGCATTGGCGAACAGGAAGTAAGTATACATCCTTGGACAGATTTTAAACAAGGTCTACGCTATCTCAAGAAAAATCGCTTGGTGTTAAATGCCATGCTGCAACTAGTGACTTTGTATTGCGTATTTGCAGCCCTAGTAGTGCTAGCAATTCAACTAGCAGCAGAATTTGGATTAAAAGAGAAACAATTTGGCTTTTTCTTGGCAGCAGCAGGCGTAGGAATGGTAATTGGAGCAGGGATTTTGGGTCATTGGGGTGATAAATTTCATCACAAGCCCTTACCTTTGATCGGGTTTTTGATGATGGCAGTAGTTTTAGGGATGTTCACTTTTGTCAACCAACTGTCATTAGCTTTAGGACTTTGTGCTGTTTTAGGAATAGGTGCAGCCCTAATTGGTGTGCCAATGCAAACTTTAATCCAACAACAAACCCCACCTTCGATGCTTGGTAAAGTCTTTGGGTTTCAAAATCACGCCATCAATATAGCTCTTTCTTTACCACTGGCTATTACTGGCCCAATCACTGATGCTTTAGGCTTGCGAAGCGTGCTAGTAGGAATGAGTGCGATCGTTGCGATTATTGGGGTTTGGGCTTGGCACAATACCCGTCGAGTTTTGCAAGACGTGATATAGGGGATCAGTTATCAGTTATCAGTTATCAGTTATCAAATTAAACTGCTCACTCTTAACTGTTAACTGTTAACTGTTAACTGATTCATGCCCAATGCTCAATGTCAGGGATAAGTGATAATCTCAAGAAATGATCAAAGTTTTAAATTAAAATGAGAATTTAACTACAGAAATTCAGCATTATCTTAGCTAATAGGTGAGGTTCGACTGTGCGTTCACGAAGTGTCTCCGTCGGAGAATCGCGTTCCCCAATCATTGGTTCACAAACCGAGAAGCAAGCCCAGTCTAGTGTATCTTCATCGCCAGTCGTGACGCCCAGACGTGCATCTGGTGGTTTTGCACTGCTTGACAGTCTAAAACGCCATGGCGTCGAATATATTTTTGGTTATCCTGGTGGTGCGATTCTACCAATTTATGATGATTTGTATAAAGCAGAAGCTAGTGGTGAAGGCATCAAGCACATCCTAGTTAGACATGAACAAGGTGCCGCCCATGCTGCTGATGGTTATGCTCGCGCTACAGGAAAGGTAGGAGTGTGCTTTGGGACATCAGGACCAGGGGCGACTAACTTGGTAACAGGTATTGCCACTGCTTATATGGACTCGATCCCGATGGTCATTGTCACAGGACAAGTACCCCGTCATGCAATTGGTACAGATGCGTTTCAGGAAACCGATATTTACGGTATTACACTGCCAATTGTGAAGCACTCTTACGTAGTGCGTGACCCTAAAGATATGGCACGGGTTGTGGCTGAAGCTTTCCACATTGCCGCGACGGGGCGACCAGGACCAGTTTTGATTGATGTCCCCAAAGATGTAGCATTTGAAGAATTTGATTATTTACCTGTGCAACCGGGTTCGGTGAAGCTACCCGGATATCGCCCCACAGTCAAGGGAAATCCACGCCAGATTCATGCTGCAATTCAACTGATTCGCGACAGTCGCCGTCCTTTATTGTATGTCGGTGGAGGTGCGATCGCTGCTGATGCTTACGCAGAACTTCAAGAATTGGCTGAGTTATTCCAAATCCCTGTCACCACAACTTTAATGGGTTTGGGTGCTTTTGATGAGCATCACCCTCTATCTTTGGCAATGTTGGGGATGCATGGTACTGCTTATGCTAATTTTGCAGTTACCGATTGTGATTTACTCATTTGTGTGGGTGCAAGATTTGATGACCGCGTCACGGGCAAGTTGGATGAATTTGCTTCCCGCGCTAAGGTAATTCATATCGACATCGACCCCGCAGAAGTCGGTAAAAATCGTATTCCCGATGTACCTATAGTTGGCGATGTCAAAAACGTATTGCAAGACATTTTACGCCGATGTGAAGAATTGGGTATCAAAGGTACACCCAACCAAACTCAAGAGTGGTTGAGATTAATCAATCGCTGGAAAGAAGAATATCCTTTGGTTGTACCACACCATGCCGATAGCATTTCACCCCAAGAAGTAGTTGTAGAGATCGCTAGCCAAGCACCCCATGCTATCTACACCACAGATGTCGGTCAACATCAAATGTGGGCAGCTCAATTTCTCCAAGCCGGACCTCGACGCTGGGTTTCTAGCGGTGGTTTGGGAACAATGGGTTTTGGCGTACCAGCAGCGATGGGTGCTAAAGTTGCTTTCCCTGATCAAGAAGTCATCTGTATTAGTGGTGATGCCAGTTTCCAGATGTGTTTACAGGAACTTGGCACGCTTGCACAGTATGGGATAAATGTCAAGACTGTCATTCTCAATAATGGTTGGCAGGGGATGGTGCGCCAGTGGCAACAAGCTTTCCACGGTGAGCGTTATTCTTGTTCCAACATGGAAGTAGGGATGCCAGATATTGAATTACTGGCAAAAGCTTATGGTATCAAAGGCGTAGTAGTTCACAACCAGGAAGAATTGACAGATGCGATCGCCGAAATGTTAGCCCATGACGGCCCGGTGATTCTTGATGTTCACGTTACCAAAGACGAAAACTGTTACCCAATGGTAGCGCCTGGTAAAAGCAACGCTCAGATGATCGGTTTGCCTAAGCAAGCACCGAAAGCTGACGTCGAAGCAGTTTATTGCAGTAATTGTGGTGCGAAAAACCTTCCCGCTAACAATTTCTGTCCAGAGTGCGGCACAAAGTTGTAATCAAGTTTTTGTAGTGAGTGCTTAAGCACTCACTACAAACATCTCAAAGAGAATTGACCTTGTTATAAAAGTTCGTTTAAATATATAAAATTTAAATTTCTTACTCACACTAGTAATTTTGTTGCCATTAGGTAAAGTGAACATCCTACTTGTGTGAGTATCAAAACCAAGCAAACAATCTTATCTACTTACCCTTGAGTGCCTTATTAAAGTTTTGCCGATAGGGCTTATTTGTAATATATAAAACTGGCCACAATAAAGACAAAATCAGGCGATTAGATGTACTGCGAGTAAAATTTGTCTTCCTATATCCATTCCAGAACTTCCAAGCAAAACCTGTATAACCTACTATCAATAAAACAGCAATTAATCCACTCATTGCAATTTACTCCACAATCAAAAAATAGAATTTGAGTCCAGAATTTCCACGCGCAATCTGATCAATTACACCAATCAAATCTTAAGTAAGACAGCGCAAATAACAAAAGGTTCGTAGTGAGGACTAAAGTCCTCACTACGAACTCATTGCAATAATTTACGTTCCTTAACATAGTTTGATTTATTCTCACCGACTTACTTACTAAACGCTGTAGTTAAGCACCCGCTTTGATAGATAAATTTTCATAACTCTAGTTTAAATTAGCTTTTCCATTAGACTTATCCGAAAATTAGGTTTTGACCCTTGTTGTACAAGGCTTTGATGCTCATTTGTGGATATGTCTATTAATATCCAGTTCCCCTTTCCCTATTTCCAAGCTAATGTGGCAAGTAAATATACTTGTATCTATTTAGATGCATCTATTGGAAGTTCCTCAAATTTCAATATCCGTAGGACACTAAAGAAAGCAGATAAAACTGATCTAATTTGTCTTGACGCAGCAAGTGGTGCAAACAGCCTAAGGAGGATTTATGAGAGCAGTATTAATGGCAGGGGGTTCAGGAACACGGCTTCGTCCACTCACTTGTGATCTGCCTAAACCAATGGTGCCGATCTTAAATCGACCGATTGCGGAACATATTATTAATCTTCTCAAACGACATGACATTACAGAAATAGTTGCCACACTGCATTATCTCCCAGATGCTTTGCGAGATTATTTTCAAGATGGCAGCGATTTTGGCGTACAAATTACTTACTCTGTTGAAGAAGACCAGCCTTTGGGTACTGCTGGATGTGTGAAAAATATTGCCGAACTTCTGGATGAAACTTTTTTAGTAATTAGTGGTGATAGTATCACAGATTTTGATTTAACAGCAGCGATTGAATTTCACAAACAAAAAAAATCAAAAGCTACTTTGATTTTGACTCGCGTTCCTAACCCTATTGAGTTTGGGGTAGTAATTACTGATGAAGATCATCGCATTTGTCGATTTTTAGAAAAACCTTCTACAAGTGAAATTTTTTCCGATACTGTTAATACCGGCGCTTACATTTTAGAACCAGAAGTTTTGGAATATTTGCCTGCTAACACTGAATCAGACTTTTCCAAAGATTTGTTTCCTCTGTTGTTGGCAAAAGGTGAACCGATGTATGGTTACATCGCCCAAGGTTATTGGTGTGACGTTGGTCACTTAGACGCTTATCGGGAAGCTCAGTATGATGCATTAGAGCAAAAAGTTAACCTGGATTTTCCATACCGAGAACAATCTTCAGGTGTTTGGGTCGGTCAAAATACTTACATAGATCCAACAGCTAAAATTGAAGCCCCTGTGGTGATCGGCGATAATTGCCGTATAGGTGCGAGAGTACACATAGAACCAGGAACTGTCATTGGAGACAAGGTAACTATAGGGGCGGATGCGAATCTCAAGCGCCCGATTGTTTGGAATGGCGCCATTATCGGTGAGGAAGCACAACTTTCAGCTTGTGTAATTTCTCGTGGTACTCGTGTAGATCGTCGCGCTCACGTTTTGGAAGCTGCTGTAGTTGGTTCCTTGTCAACTGTCGGGGAAGAAGCTCAAATTAGTCCTGGTGTGCGAGTTTGGCCGAGTAAGAAAATTGATTCAGGGGCAATTTTAAATATTAACTTAATTTGGGGAAATACTGCTCAACGTAACTTGTTTGGGCAACGGGGTGTACAAGGATTGGCAAATATCGACATTACCCCAGAATTCGCGGTGAAATTAGGTGCAGCTTACGGTTCTACCTTAAAACCTGGTTCGCGGGTAACGGTTTCCCGTGATCAACGTAATATTTCCCGTATGGTAACACGATCGCTCATTGCGGGTTTGATGTCTGTCGGTATTGACATTCAAAACTTAGACGCCACTGCTATCCCTATTGCTCGTACAGTTATACCAACAATGGGAGTAGCTGGTGGTATACATGTGCGGGTACATCCCGATCGCGCAGATTACATCCTAATTGAATTTATGGATGTTAAGGGTATTAATATTTCCAAAGCCCAAGAAAAGAAAATCGAAGGGGCTTATTTTAAAGAAGATATGCGGCGATCGCTCATTCATGAAATTGGTGATGTCGCCTATCCCAGTCAAGTGGCTGACGAATACTGCACCGCCTTTGAAAAGCTATTACACATAGATACACTCCGTAACAGTCGGGCAAAAGTAGTAATAGACTACGTCTATGCAGTATCTGGGGCGGTTTTACCGCAAATGTTAGATAAGTTTGGTGTAGATGCAGTGGTGTTGAATGCTAGTTTAAATAAGACTGCGATGTCTGTTACTGACCGCGAAGCACTACTAACGCAACTGGGTCACGTGGTGGAAGCTTTAAAAGCCAATTTTGGCATTCAAGTTTCAGCGAATGGTGAACAGTTGATTCTAGTTGATGAATCGGGTATACCGATTCGTGGGGAAATGTTAACTGCACTGATGGTAGACATGATGTTAACTTCTAATCCCAGAGGTATAGTAGTTGTACCAGTACATACATCCAGTGCGGTAGAACAAATAGCCCGTCGCCATGATGCTAAGGTGATTCGTACCAAAGCTAACCCCACAGCCTTGATGGAAGCAAGTTACAAAAATGCCAATGTAGTTTTAGGAGGTAGTGCAGACACTGGTTTTATCTTCCCCCAACTACATCCGGGTTTTGATGCGATGTTCTGTATTGCCAAATTAATTGAGATGCTAACGATTCAAGAGCGATCGCTAGCCTCAGTACGTTCAGAATTGCCACGAGTTATTCACAAATCTCATATTATCCGGTGTCCTTGGACTGCAAAAGGAGCATTAATGCGCCACTTGGTTGAAACCCATCCAGCCCAAAATCTGGAATTAATTGATGGAGTGAAAATTTGTCAGCAATATGATGATAGTTGGGTGCTATTGTTACCAGATGCGAGTGAACCACTAGTACATTTATATGCAAATAGTAATGATCGCGATTGGGTCGATGAAAACTTGAGGAATTACCGCGCCCGCATCCAGGCCTTTGTGGAAAGAGAGCAAGAGCAAGTTGTAGCTGAGGTGTAAGGTAGTTAGGAATTATTAATACTCTCACGGCTACGTAAATATAACTACACTTATTCGTGCAGCCGTGGGATTTTTTGTTAGCTAGATTTTCCCTGTTTGGGTGAATAGTCAGGGCAGTTGCTTGCTTCTTCAGTTAAAACAATTGAAGGTTGAACTGCACAATTCAGATGATGATTTTGTGAGAAATATTGACATTTTCTACAGGGAACTTGACGTGAGGTATTGATAGCAAAAAATAACTTATTTTCTTGCGAAAGTCTCCTCATTTTGGACAAAAATACCAAAAATACTGCCCAAATTATTATGAAGATAAGAGAACCTCCAGTAATAACAATTCTTGCACTAGGAATGCTTGAATTATCAACTTTTCTATCTTCTACTTTTACTTCACTGTGAATAGTTTTGTTCAGCAAATTCTCGGCTGCTAGATATTGTACAAATTGTTCCTGAAGATGCATATCGACACCCTTAGTGAAATTTCTTTATTGATTAGTTAATAAAACCGATATTCTAGATGTAGCAAACTTTATATAAGAATAAATCTGTCAATAGATTTGCTTGTAAATAATAGATATATATCAAAAGGAATAAGAAAAAATGATTATGATGAGCTAGTAGTGTTAAACAACTATAGCAATCCTCAATCATCTAAACATTAAGATCCCCGACTTCTCAAATAAGTTGGGGATCTATGTCTTCGGTGATATTACCCGCATAGCGATCGCTTGAATAGCTGCTTGATTGCTTTGAATAGAAAACTTGTGTTATCAAAAGTCTTTTTCTAATTGTAATTACAAGTAGTTGGATTAGGGCATATATAGGATGATTAATTATAAAACAATTTCACTTTAGTCCTCAAAAATTCAAGCACTTTAGTGCTTACTACGAACCTATCAAGACTTTTCTAAATGCAATTCTTGGCTGAGTCAAATTCCTCTTTCTTGGAGAAAAGTATCAAAAGTTAACCGATTTGGAAGCGAAGTTTGTGCGCCGAGTTTAGTTGTTGCTATCGCACCTGCTGCTGCACCCCAAACTACTGCTTGACGTAAAGGAAGTCCTTGGAAAAGTGCAGCCGCTAAACCACCATTAAATGCATCTCCCGCTGCAACCGTATCCACTGCTTTGACCGGAAATGCAGGTACAAAAAAGGTTTCACTAGAGGTAGCACAAACTACACCTTGAGCGCCTAATTTCACGATCGCATTTTTCACACCCATATTCAACAAAGCTTCGGCTGCTTTCTTTGCAGATTCTTGTCCATTCACGGGAAAGCCTACTAATTGACCTGCTTCTACTTCATTGGGAGTGATAATATCTACCAAAGAGTAAAGTTCATTTGGTAAATTTGACTGGGCGGGTGCAGGGTCGAGAATTACGGTTACTCCTGCTGCTGTTGCTGCTTGTGCTGCTGCAATCACCGTAGAGATCGGAATCTCTAGTTGTAAAAGAAGTACTGTAGCTGTCTGCAACAAACGCGACATTCTAGTGACATCTTCTTGGTTAACGCATCCATTTGCGCCTGGAATCACAACAATTTGATTTTGAGTTGCATTGTCAATGATGATGATCGCAACACCAGAACTAACAGTTTCGTCTACCAACACATTTTCAGTTTGTACACCAGCAGCTTGCAAACTATCAATAAGTTCAGTACTAAAACTTTGTGCGCCGACACGTCCCACCATTTGTGTAGGAATTCCCAATCGTGCTAACGCTACTGCTTGATTTGCACCTTTTCCCCCAGGAACTTTAAAGAAATCGTATCCCAGCAGTGTTTCACCAGGGAGTGGTAATCGAGGTGCAGTCCCCACCAAATCCATATTGATACTACCGAAGACGATCGCTGTCATAAGTCTTTAGCACATAAAAATTTCAAACGGACTCAAAGATAGTAGCTGTCAACTTAGCACCTGCTAACTTCGCTCCTGTGAGGGTAGCACCTGTGAGATCAGCTCCGGCTAAATTTGCTCCTTTGAGGTTACTCCATCGCAAGTCAGCACCTCGTAAGTCAGCCTCACTCAGGTTAGCTCGCAACAAGTATGCACCATTCAGGTGAGCTTTGCTGAGATTTGCTTGGTAAAGATCAGCTTTATAAAGGTAAGCTTCTATTAATTCCGCCTCGTGCAGATTTGCTTTGCTCAAATCTGCTTCAATCAAGTTAGCTTCAATTAAGTTGGCAAAACAGAGGTTAGTGCGGTGCAGTTTGGCTGTACCCAAATCAGCACCTCTCAAGTTCGCCCCTTTCAACTCAGCCCCAATCAAGTTAGCATCAGCAAGCACAGCATTTTTGAGATTGGCTTCACTTAAGTTAACTCCAATCAGATTGGCTTGACTCAAATTCGCCTGTGTAAGTTTGGCATAACTTAAGTTTGCAACACTGAAGTTAACTAAGCTCAGATTTGCTTCAGTCAGATTTGCTTGATAGAGATCAACACCGCTCAAATCTGGTTCAAGATTGGGGTTTTTTTCTCTCCACTCCATCCATATAACTGCACCAGCTTTTAGTAAAGCCAGATGCTCTTGATTTGCCATTTTCTCTCCTTTATTCCTGACGCACTGCGAGGGGATTTGTCCGACCTGCGACATTTTCAATTGCTGCTAATGCTCCAGCTGCACCTGCAAGAATATCCCGTTCTTGTCCACCCAAGTAAAGCCGTCCAAAACTACCTACAGCTTGAACTTCTAGGATATTAATTGCTGCTGCTTTTTCTGCTTCATTGGCTGCGAGGGCGGCGTAAGCAGCAGGCTCAACTTCCAAGATATATAATGTCTGTCCCGCCAGTAATAATTGTCCCCGCCGTGTGCGATTAATTAGTTGTGTTTGGTAAGCATCAATGTTGCGGATTATTTGGCTAGAAACAACACGCGGTTTGAGACATTCATCTCTTCTAACTCCAAGCGTCGCCAAAATTGCTTGACCAGCAGCTCGTGTTTCACCCTGAGAGCCAGAATGAACTTCTAATAATCCGTACAATCGTTCTACTACCTGAACTCCCGGACGCACAGAAGCAGATTTCAGTGCAACATCTGTAATCCGATTAATCTCAATTCCAGGAGAAATTTCAATCCACAGCGATGTATCCCCAGGTAATGGCAAAAAACCTTGAGCTACCGTTCCTATATATGCTGCATGTTGAGGTTGCAAGCTATCGAGAAATACGAAACTGCGTAGTTCTACTCCCAAGGTTCTATTCTCCAGTCATCAGGGTCAAAGTGATTTGTTGCAAAATGTGTACTTAAGTTTAAAGTACCATAAACCTGAGTCAATGCTGAAGATAGAAGAAAGGGAAAAGGATTCTAGAAATTTAGATAAGGAATAAGACATATTTGATATTCCTGATTTCTACTTTTCAGCACTTATCTAAATAGTGATTTTATATCTTTATATTTTTAGAGGAGAAACGTATTTTAAAAAGATGAAATTTATCCTATCTCAAATTGTTTTGGGGAGAAGAAAGGTAAACCTATCACTACTGATATTTCATCTTTAAGTTTAAAATAGCCAGCACTTGCTAAAACTTTGATCAATGCATCTTCTAGCTTAGATTGTCCAACGCCGAGATTTGCACCAAAGTCAGCTGCTAATTGACCAACAGCATAACCACTACCTTGATGTTCTATCCATAAATTCATTAAAGGATCAATAGCTATAGATTCAAATACACCACTACAAATTTGTTCAAATGAGACTTCCTTCACATTGGCAGATATGAAGACTACATTCCCAGGTTCGCAGTTCACACAAGCTTTGGTAGAAGTTCTACCTAAATCAATGCTAAGAATAGTTTTACTGCCAACATCGTTTGGTTTTAGAGTTTTGATTGATTTAGTCGCTGCTATTGCTGTTAAAAGACTTGCATAGTAGTCATTGGGAACAATAATTAACTCCTCTTTTAATTGTTTGAGAACTTGGTTAGTTTGTTCCACCGCTGCTTTAAATCTGTTTAAAGTATCTGCTGTAGGTTCTCTATCAATCTCCCACATTAAGGAAATAAGATTTTGCTGCAATCGCACTGCCAAACGCAAACAGTCTTTTTCAACTTCATCTAATGCGCCTTGGCGAGTTAAATCATGAATCTGCCTTTTGCTTTCATCAGCTAATTCATAATATTTCTTCTCTAAATTTGCGTATTTGTTCGTTAATTCATTTGCAACTTGTCTGTGATGTTTAGCTGCTTGTCTGTCCTTTTCTCCAGCAGCATGAGTAGTAAAAGCACCTGCAACAGCACCAACCGCCGCCCCTAAAGCACCGAACACAAGAGGAATTATAAAAATCATAGAATTTTTGACTAATTATCTAGGAATGAGGAGGAAGGTAAGGAAGTTGAGAATCAGGCAGCAAGTTACTATCTGCTGATGTGAGTCCTAAATATTGAGCAATAGCAACTGATTCACGTAACCGTTGCATAGCTTCCTCTATCCCCAGTGCTATTGGGCGATTTTTAATTTCTTGATTAATTACTTCTGCTTCAGCCAAAAATTCTAGATTTTTCTGATGTTCATAAATCACTTCATTTTCAATTGCCTGTAATCTTTCTAATTCTTGTTGAGTTAAAGATTCATAATAGATTCTTACAGTTTGTTTATGGTCATCGAGGATTTTGAAAAACTCGTAAACCATACCCGCAGTACCAACAACAGCTAAAATTGGTGCTGCTGTAGTTAAAGCGATCGCTATTGGTGGACAAGCTGCTGCTACTGCTGTAGTTGCAAATGCCGTTGTACCCCCAACCGCACCACCCATGACGGTATCTTTTAATGTTGCTGTAGTCGCTTCCTGTGCAGAGATTTCACCTCGGACTACACGCAGTGCATTAGTTAGAAGCGAAAAAGGTGCGGTTGTGACTGCACCCACAGCAGCCCCCAAAGGTGCAGCTTGAAAACCTGCTTTGACAGCACCAGCCAGGTTGTCAAACTGCCATTTGGCATTTAGTCTCATTTTTTCCTGCCAACTCATGGTTTTATCACCACGAGCGATGTTGTCTTTGGCATTCTCCCATTTGATATTGTTGGGGTTATTAGACCCTCCTTTGCTGTGGGGTTCGATATGACTAGCGTGCTTATCAGATAGATAGTTTTTGGCGTTACTAGCCGCAGATTTGCCATCCATGCCTGCACGTTGAGATGGGGGAATCTTCTCTAACATTTCTTGGGCTTGCACCCTGGTTCTTGAAGGTTCACCAGGTCGAATTCCACCCTTGTATAATCTATGAGCTGTACTTGAAGGTAAATTCTGTAAATTGGCGTGGTGAATTTTGGTTGTCGCAGCAGCGTTGACATCAGAATTAGGATGATAATTGTCAGACATGAGTGATTACCTTTCTTTTTACAAATTAAGTAAAATTACGTTTATAACACAAATTAACTGTATTATTTATATCACACTAGTAATCTTCATGCCCTAATCCAAAATTTCTCCTGGGTTTTCTGCTTTCATCTCACATTCATCAGATTAAATATCTCCTTCGTTGTATAAAATATCTACTATTTAGAAGCACTGATATGTATAGCTTTGGTCAGCAGTTGCCCTCTACGAGAAGCCCTTCGGGTTCGCAGTCGCTTATGGGGGAAACCCCCAAGACCGCGCTGTCTCACCGCTTACGCGTCTACGCGTAACGTCTCCTTTAGGAGAATCACTATTTTCAAGACTCTGTATAAATACTGCCATCAGGCATGATTGCTCCGATTAAATTAGCACCTTGGAAATTAGCTCCTTGTAGGTTAGCGCCTTGGAAGTTAACTCCTTGCAGGTTAGCACCTTGGAAGTTAATTGCTTGATGTATTTGTTTATTTGAAGAATTTTTGGAAATATTTGTAATATCTATTGGCGTATTATCGAAAATAATACCTTTTTTCTCAACGGAAGTTGCTGCAACTCTAGCATACACAGCGACCCATTTGAATAAGTATGCTAAGTCAACAGGAATTTGGACTTTAGAAAATAAAATGATGACAAAAATATTACCCGATGGCAACATACCTCCCAATCCTAAAACAGATTTTATTTTGTAGGGAATAACAAATTGGGTTTGGGCTGGAATATATGGACTATCAATTGCTTCTGGAATATAAAATACATTAAAGTTTTTTTTGCCTAAATTTATGATTATTTCTGGTTCTGGTTGAATAACATTTTCTATTTCTAGACCAAATTGCCAAATAAGTTGTGAGATCATCGGAATTTTAGCAACAGTATCTTGGTCTATTAATGGGATTATCTGATGTCCTACAGACAATCTTCTTGAGTTCCACTGCGGATTTTCTCCCATTGTTGCCAACAATGTGAGACACTTTGTATCCCTATTTATAGTACGTCCATTTAAGATTGATTTTGTTTCCAACTGAATGTCTTCAGGTAGATCGCCATAGGGATGAGTTTTAAAAAATCTGACTAAACTACAAGCTGGATTTCCATCTGGCAAGACAAAATTTTTGTAGATATAGCTTACCATGCTTACTGCCATTGCCTCCATACTGACAGCATCTGTATCCATGTTACGTAGTTTCACAGCAAAATTTAACAAGTTCTCTTTTGTTAAACAATTTAAATCATACATTTTTATCTATTCGAGAAGTCGTGATTGCCCAAAAATTAAGTATGAACAGAAATTATACTCTGAACGAAGTAGCATAAAAACAAAATTTGCTCAAAAATTTTATTTTTGAGCAAATTTTGTGAAAGTTTTAATTAAACCTCGTCCATCTTGAAAAGAGGAGTTTTTCAAAAAGGACATTATGTAGGTTGGGTGGAACGGAGTGTAACCCAACCTACAAAACTACAGTTCTGTCGTAGTAAGCTGTCACGTATTTACTTTTCCAAAGCATTCTCGATATATCAAGGGTTACGGTTTCCAAAAAGTGCAACTTATAGGCGTAACAGGTTATATCCAGTTATACCGGACTCAGGTTGTATAAACATAGCAAATACTGGCAGAGAGTAGCTTACTTGTTCAGAATTGTCTAATATCCTACCAATTTGGATGTGGTCGCGACAAAATGAAAGAGCGAAAATAGAATACATAGGTGTTGCAGTGATCAGTTATTTTAGTAAACCTCTTGCACAAATAACTGAAAGACCCACTGAATCCCCCTTGCTAAGGGTGGAAAAAGAATAAATTCTCCCTCTCCTTAGCAAGGGGAGGGTTAGGGTGGGGTTTTTAAGTTTACTAATAACTGAAAACTGATCACTGATAACTGTCATATAAGGAGTTTGTTATCTGTGGTTTTACAAGTAAAAACTAGCGCCTACGAAGCGAAAACCCAAGAAATAGCCAAAATCTTGCTAGGGGCGACACAGGAAAATCGTAATTTCTTTTCGGCGTTACGTGACCAGATGCGCTGGGATGATAAGATGCTGGCTTGGGCGATGAGCAATCCCGGATTACGGGTGCAGTTATTTCGTTTTATAGATACTTTACCAGCTTTACATAGCAAATCAGAAATTGCCGCACATTTACAAGAATATTTAGGCGATGAATCAGTAGAATTACCAACAGCCTTGAAAGGGATGTTAAATTTCGCCAATCCTGATTCCATGCCAGGGCAAGTTGCTGCTACAACTGTATCTACAGCAGTAGAAACATTAGCTCATAAATATATTGCGGGAGAAAATCTCAAACAGGTACTCAAAACTATTGAGCGACTACGTAAAGACAAGATGGCTTTCACCGTAGATTTATTGGGTGAAGCGGTAATTACCGAAACAGAAGCACAATCTTACCTGGAACGCTATCTTGATTTAATGCAACAATTAGCAGAAGCAGCTAAGAATTGGGCAACTGTGCCATTGATTGATCAAGCAGATGGCGAACCACTACCTAAAGTTCAGGTTTCTGTAAAGTTGACGGCGTTTTACTCCCAGTTTGATTCATTAGATCCTCAAGGTAGTGAAGATAGGGTAAGCGATCGCATCCGTATTTTATTACGTCGGGCGCAGGAATTGGGTGTTGCTGTTCACTTTGACATGGAACAGTATGAGTACAAAGATTTAATTTTTAGTATTCTCAAAAAACTTTTGCTCGAAGCAGAGTTTCGCACTCGTACAGACATTGGTATGACTATCCAAGCATATCTGCGCGACAGCGAACAAGATGCCAAAGCATTAATTGATTGGGCAAAACAGCGTGGTTATCCAATTACAATTCGCCTAGTCAAAGGTGCGTACTGGGATCAAGAAACCATCAAAGCAGAACAAAAACATTGGTCCCAGCCAGTTTACAACGACAAAGCCGCAACAGATGCGAACTTTGAAAATATTACCCAGTTGTTGCTGGAAAATCACCAATATGTGTATGCTGCGATTGGTAGCCATAACGTGCGATCGCAAAGTTTTGCAATGGCGATCGCTCAAAGTTTGCAAGTTCCTAGCCGTTGCTTTGAAATGCAAGTCCTCTACGGTATGGGTGACAAACTCGCCAAAGCTTTAGTCGATCAAGGTTATCGCGTCCGTGTTTACTGTCCCTACGGTGAACTTCTCCCCGGAATGGCCTATCTAATTCGTCGTTTGCTAGAAAATACGGCAAATAGTTCCTTCTTAAGGCAAAATTTAGAAAATCGTCCTGTTGAAGAACTACTAGCACCCCCAACCTTAAGACAAGCAGACAAAGAGAGAGTCGCAAGGGGAGACGGAAGAAGAGAACTTGTAGCAAACACAAAAGAGAGAGTTGCAAGGGGAGACGGAAGAAGAGAACTTATAAGTACAGAATCTGGAGTAGTAGATCAAAATACCAGCAATCAACCTTTCTCCGCGTCTCCCCATCTCCACATCTCCGCGTCCTCTTTTTTGGGTGCAGCAGATACAGATTATGCTGAATCAGAATCCAGACAGGAATCTCAACAAGCTTTCCAAACAGTCCGTCAACAACTTGGTAAAACCTATTTGCCGTTAATTAATGGTGCATATGTTAACACCCAAGAAATGATCAATTCCGTTAACCCTTCAAATTACAGTGAAGTAGTTGGTAAAATTGGTCTGATCAGCGTCGAACAAGCTGAACAAGCTATGCAAGCTGCGAAAGCTGCGTTTGCTAATTGGCGCAGAACACCCGTCAAACAACGTGCTGGTATCTTGTACAAAGCTGCTGACTTAATGGAACAGCGTCGTGCAGAACTTGCAGCTTGGATTGTATTGGAAGTCGGTAAACCAGTGCGGGAAGCAGACGCAGAAGTCAGTGAAGCAATTGATTTCTGTCGCTACTATGCTGTAGAAATGGAACGGCTGGAGCAAGGTTACAATTACGACGTTGCGGGTGAGACAAATCGTTATATTTACCAACCACGAGGAATTGCAGTCGTGATTTCTCCTTGGAATTTTCCCTTAGCGATCGCCACAGGAATGACAGTCGCAGCCTTGGTAGCTGGTAACTGTACCCTGCTCAAACCTGCGGAAACATCATCAGTAATTGCAGCCAAACTAACGGAAGTCTTGGTTGAAGCTGGTATTCCCAAAGGTGTATTTCAATACGTTCCAGGTAAGGGTTCCCAAGTTGGTGCGTATTTAGTCAATCACGCAGACACTCATGTAATTGCTTTTACTGGATCTCAAGAAGTTGGCTGTCGAATTTACGCAGAAGCCGCAACCCTTAAACCTGGTCAAAAGCATATGAAACGGGTAATTGCCGAGATGGGTGGTAAAAATGGAATAATTGTAGATGAAAGTGCTGATTTAGACCAGGCTGTGAAGGGTGTTGTGCAATCAGCATTTGGTTATAGCGGGCAAAAATGTTCTGCTTGTTCACGGGTGATTGTCCACACGGCGATTTATGATAGCTTTGTCCAGCGTTTCGTAGAAGCCACAAAATCGCTAAACATTGGAGAAACAGAGTTACCGAGTACTCAGGTCGGGCCTGTAATTGATGCAAATGCACGCGATCGCATTCGTGAGTATATCGAAAAAGGCAAAGCCGAAGCAAAGGTTGCTTTAGAAATGCCAGCACCGGAGAATGGGTATTTTATTGGTCCGGTGATCTTTGCAGATGTATCTCCAAATGCAATCATTGCCCAACAAGAAATATTTGGCCCAGTTGTAGCAGTAATTCGGGCGAAGAGTTTCCAGGAGGCTTTGGAAATCGCCAACGGTACTAACTATGCTTTGACTGGAGGACTTTATTCTCGCACACCATCCCATATTCAAAAGGCTCAGGAAGATTTTGAAGTTGGGAATTTGTACATTAACCGTACTATTACTGGTGCAATAGTTGCAAGACAGCCTTTTGGTGGTTTTAAACTTTCTGGAGTTGGTTCTAAAGCAGGTGGGCCTGATTACTTGCTGCAATTTCTAGAACCGCGTACGGTAACGGAGAACATTCAACGCCAAGGTTTTGCGCCGATTGAAGGAGCAGATTAACCTTCAAAGCACAGTTTTCTTTGTGTCTTAGTGTCTTGGTGGTTAAATTAAGATTTCTTTTTTCACCACCAAGACACCAAGACACCAAGTCGAATCGCAAACAATCAGCCTATGAAACCAGATTTTTACCCGCCTTGACAGGTATAAGGTGAGCAATTGCTCACCTTATTTTATGATTGACTTGACTCTCTCTTGTCCCCCGTGTCTCCCTTGTCCCCGATCCCTCATCTCCAATCCCCTAACCTTGCAAATCATTCTTAAGGATGAAATTTTGAATCAATGTATTTCGTTTTGTATATATCCTATCCAGGGGGATGGGATAATAGATTAACTAGTAAGAAAAACAACAAGCTAAATTTATCGAGGAAGAAAATTGTGGTTGCGACACCGGAAAAAGTAGAACATAATCATGAACAATCATCAGGTCAACAGCGAGTAGCTGTATTGCTGATGGGCTATGGCGAAGTCGAAAGCTACGAAGATTTTGCTAACTATAACGAACAAGCACTACATTTACTCACAGCAAAATTCGCACCAGTACCAGCTTGGATTTATCCTCCTTTAGCTAAAATTTTGGCTTTATTTGATCGCCATGAGTGGGGTCATCAACACAATGATTTTATTTCTCCCCACAACGCCATTTTTGAAAAGCAGCGTGCTGGTATTGAGAAAAGCTTACAGCAGCAGTGGGGCGATCGCGTCCAAGTTTTCAAAGCCTTTAACTTCTGCGCTCCATTCCTTCCTCATCAAGTTCTAGCAGAAATCAAAAATCAAGGTTTTGATAAACTTTTAATTTACCCACTGTTGGTAGTTGATTCTATCTTTACCAGTGGGATTGCGATCGAGCAAGTAAATAAAGCTTTATCCCAATTAGCTGATGGTAGCGAACACTGGGTAAAAGGACTGCGCTACATTCCTTCTTTTTACAACGAACCCGCCTACATTGACATGATGGTGCGTCTTGTAGAAGAAAAAATAGCTAGCGAATTAGCTGCTGCCTATTTACCAGCAGAAATTGGTATTATCTTAATGAATCATGGTTGTCCCCACAAAGCCAAAGGCTTCACCTCTGGGATTACTGAAAGTCAAGCACTCTACGACTTAATCCGGGATAAATTAATCAACCGCTATCCTTTGATTTCCATAGGTTGGTTAAATCACGATACACCAATGATTGAATGGACGCAGCCAAATGTCGAACAAGCTGCAAAAAACCTGATTCAACTGGGTGCAAAAGCCGTTATGTTTATGCCCATTGGCTTTGCTACAGAAAACCACGAAACTCTCTTAGATGTACACCACATTATCCATGCTCTAGAGAAAAAATATTCTCAGGTTAACTATGTGCAAATGGCTTGTGTCAACGACCACCCAGACTTCTTGTCAATGGTAGCCCAATGGGCCAATTCTCATATTGCTGAGTTGTTGTCAGAAGAAGCTATGGTAGTTAACTCAGAATTAGCAGCAGTCCACCATCATCATCATCATCATTAAGACAAGGGAAGGGGGATACGGGGGACACGGGGGACACAGGGAACAATCAATTATTCAGCAGTGCTAGCTGATGTTTTGCCTACCTAAAAGTCATTCTCCTACTCTCCCAAGAACTGTTAGTCTTATATCTGCGGTGTTTTTGCATTTTTCATGTGCTACGACTATTGGTGGATGTCAAGCATGAGCAAATAACTGAGGATAAAACAAATCTCTAAACAGCTTCTTTGCTCATCCTCTCAATATTTCCAGGAGGAGTTATGAACAGAAAATTCTTTTTTCTAGTTTTCACTGTTGGACTAAGCATAGTTATGAGCGCCTGTGAACCTGCTGCACAAAGCCCAACAACTGCACCATCGCCTGTTAATCCATCACCAGCTGAGACTTCACCTATAGGAGTTCCACCAGCCACTCCGACAGTAACTCCAACTACGCCGTGATACATCTTTCAAAAACTCATTCTTAAAATATGTTGAAGGAGATGCGGAGAAATTCAAAAGGAGGCTGAGAAGGAAAGCTCTGTTAAACTCCCTTTAAATGGATAGATTAAAGTTGATTCCGGAAAACAGACTGAGTTTGTAGTGAGGACTTTAGTCCTCAAACTAAGGCCTGAAGCTTTTACTACGAACTTTCTGATCCATTCATTTAAACTTGACAAACAACTACACTCAGCATCAGACTAAAATTGCTAAGTTGTGATTGTTTTCATAAAACCTCGCGGGAAGTGTGGAAACCCATAGCCTTTAGGCATGGGAGGAAACACGACACGAGAACATGCGCGGTTCCGTGAAGTTGTGCTATACTGGGATGAGTTGTTACAAATCCCAAATGCAAACAATATCTGTAAAATGCAAGCTTCAAGTCCCTGTAGAGTTGCGGAATGAGATAGATCGCACTTTGCAGGGATTTGCTGATGCTTGCAATCAGATATACGAGGTTGCAAAACGCGAGAATTGCTGGAACACAACAAAGTTGCACCACTTGGTATACAAGCCTGTTAAGCAAGCTACCGGGTTGAAAGCAAACCATATTTGTCAAGCAATTCGTCGCGTAATTGGTAACGCTAAAGCAGTTAAGCAAGTTCACAAATTTAGACCGACATCTATCAACTTGGATATTCGGACTTTTCAATATATTGAAGACTTGCAATCTGTTGGCATTACCTTGATGTGTGGTCGGGTTAAGTTTAAGTTGAGTATTGGTAATTACCAATTGGCTTTGCTGCGTGGGCAATCTCCCACTGCTGCTACACTCAACAAGACTAAACGCGGTGACTACTACATCAATATTTGTGTTGATTTGCCAACCGACCCCACAGGTAAAACACCTAAAGTGATTGGGGTTGATTTGGGTAGACGAGATATTGCTACCACATCTACAGGGAAATCCTGGAGTGGTAAACAGATTCAAAACACTCGTGACCGATATAGCAAGGTCAGAGCCAATGTTCAATCCAAACGCACTCGCAGTTCTAGACGGCTGATGAGAAGGCTCTCTGGGAGGGAACAAAGGTTTCAAAAGTGGTTGAAT
>NZ_JBHFLM010000173.1:0-1387 GCF_041928655.1 Pelatocladus sp. BLCC-F211
TTCATCTTTTTCTGCGGGATACCCCGACCTGCTTCGCTGAGGTCGGGGAGGGATAGCAGGTCAAACTTGGTGGCTCGATGCCATCAAGTTTGACAATCTCCGAGTTGGCAGCACGATTAATCCCGTGCTTCGCTGTACCAGTCGGACTTTGTTTTTACTGAACTGACCAAGCCGTTTCCAGTTTTGGTCAGAAACAGAAATTTGCTTTTCGGTATCGCCGCTAACCCAACCTCGATAAGTATTAGAGCCGCAGAGTGCCTCAACATAGTCGCCCTTCCTAAACCCGTGCCTCGTAACAGTTCCCCCATACTTGCGGCGTACTCCGCCCTTGACAGGAACCATGAGATGAAGTTGGCGACGCGATACTGGGGGACGGCGAATAACCGTGAAAGGTGCGGGAGTTACATTGACATCACCTTTCCAGCCTCGTGAATGACGGTCAATGATGCCGTACTGAATAAACGCGCTACAAGCTAGAGCAACACCGTCTACAGCATGAGTTGCAGGGATGGCATCACCTTTAGAATGTTTTTGTTTGTGCAATCCTAATTGTTGTCTGATATTGGCAGTTTCCCAGCCTTCAATTTGACTTACTTCACCGTAGTCAGCTAAATTCTGCAACTGCCATTTTTGCCCAACCATCACAGGGCTAAACCCTTTGTCACCACGCGCTTTGACTATTTCGTAAGCAACTGTTGTGATGGGGTAGATCCAAGACAGTTCCTCAAGGACTCTTAACTCCAACTCTCGGTTAGCTCGAATGCTTGGGGGAAGCTTGTTGTTTCGGCGATTGTCAAAACGTTTCTGACGATGAGCGCGTTTTGAGAATGCGATTTTGCGGCTAATTCTTCTGCCTCTGCGCCCTCTTCGCATCATGGCGCGTTGGGACATGCGGTCTTTAACCGTTTTGAATGGCAGTTGTAGATGAGCTAACCACAGGGTAAACTTTGCGGACTGCACTGCTACACCTGTGTACAGCTTGCCTGGGTCTATCCCTACCGCAATTGGTTGCACTTGATCATCACTCTCGTGTAGCACCAACTGAATTTGAAATATCCCAAGGTCGTTGTGTACAACCTTTGCTTTGCCATCTTTCAGCCAACGCCTTGCACGACTGGCTTTTGTTGGCATTAATGCTTTGCCTAGTGGCGATAAAACGGGTACTCGTAACATGGTGATAAACCTTCGAGCAAAGTTGTTAGTCCCCTCGCCCACCTAATCCAGGATGGCTTGCCTTTACGCAACGACTGACCAAACAGTCTTACAGTATGTCCGAACTGGGGAAGTATTCGGAAGTGCGTTGCCTTGATTAGGCTCAGTGGGCTAGTCAAACACGTAAGATTTGGCTCTTACAAGCCCCGTCCCTCTTTAGGGCGGGGTTATTGAC
>NZ_JBHFLM010000174.1:0-35916 GCF_041928655.1 Pelatocladus sp. BLCC-F211
TGACGCTGTTTGGAGTTCTTCCCCAATCTTCCTGGGATATCTGCTCTAGCTGATTGGCGCACTTGTGTTCCATTCCACTTAATTTATCAGATTTTGAGCTTCATTTTTGGCTATCTCTCTTCTACCCCCTGAACGGTTACATTTGACATGAGTCTCCAATGGAGACGCCCGTTAAATTACCAACGTTAAAGCATTGGTGATTTTTTTGAGAGCGATCGCTGTTATGAATGCGTGAATTACTGAAATGAGAAAGCATTTTGGTAATATATCGCACCTTTACTTCACAGTCAACAGCGATCGCTTTAATCTTAAGCCTTAATGTTGTAACCTTAAGGCTTCATGTTCTAACCTTAAGACTTAAATTATTCGTGAACAACAAAGATCCCCGACTTTTTGAAAAAGTCGGGGATCTGTGGCCTCGCAATTTTCATAACTCATTTAGGGTTGCTATAGATACCGAGGATTTTGCAAGAAATATCGTCCACAGGCGAAACCAGAGAGAAGAAATCATTGGGGTAGTCGCTTTTTACCATCAATGAAGAATAAAGGCAAAGGGAAAAAGTCACCAGGACAGTTGAGTTTACCTTGGGACAAGCAAGGAGTAACAGAAAGTACTGAGGTGCAGGAGGTAGCGGAAAAGTTCATTCAGGCAAATTGCTATCTGCCGCCAGTGCCAGGTATCGGATCTCGCAAATGTTGATTGTTTCGTAGAAAAGCATACAGTTACAAATATTTATAAATGTCTAAAGTGCTTAAATGCTACACTTTACAAGTCTCTGCGCGAGAAAAGATGCACACACATAGCCGCCGCGACTCTTCAGCCTTCTCAAATTTACCGGAAAAACCAAGGGGAGGTGTCCCTCTGGTGCTGAAGTGCTAAAATTTACATTGCCTGGGTAATCAATCCAGTTTCCTTTCACTTTCAATCCTACGCGATCGCCAAACTTACAATACGTTTCATAGTCAGCATCAAGATTTCCCCCGACGCTTTCCCAAATGCGCTTCTGCACACTGAAGCCAAAGCGACCATTGCTGTATTTTACCCAAAGTTGGTCAATGGTGCGTAAGTCAGTACAGGGAAAATTGTTGATGGATTCGATATTAAGCCAACCTTCCGCTTCTCTACCAGAAGCCTTGAGCATGACAGCTAAAGTTTCCTGATCCGCTTCTTTCCACTTACCTGCTACTAGTAAATTTCGCAATCGCCTGTAGTCTACTCCCTTCTCAGAACTGAGGTCATCGGCTTGAATGACGACATCAGCTTGAAGTATTTGATTTGGCTCCAGTTTTTGCTTTGGTCTGCGTCCAGTAATCCCCCATTCCAATTGATACAACACTTCAACATCATCTATTCCATTAGCAAAGTTTACCCAATGATGCTGTGCAAGAAAGAGCAAATCGTCTGGTATTTCGTTAACACCTGGTAGTAATGCAGGAATTACAGTAGTGACATTTTCTGCTTGTACAAATTGACTGTAGAGCGTTGGTAACTCTATAGTTTGCCATCTACCCAAACCTTGTTTTCCAATAAAAATAACAGCAGTTTTAACATTCCGAATTGCCTTTTGAATCTCAACTTGGAAAATTTGCCCAGGACGAATTTGCTCTTCATCAATCCACACTTCCAAACCACGCCACTTTAGTGCAGCAGCAACGACTCTAACTTCTGGCTTATCCTGACTATTGTGAGCTAGGAAAACATCAAATTGCGGTTGGTTGCTCATTTATAGCTTCCTTTTGTTACTCCTTCACACCCGCAATAACCGCTAACGCATCTGCATACTGCTCCAAATCCCTCCTTAACAACTCCAACTCAACCCGCAATTTTGGTTCCTCAGACCAATTGCGCTCATGCTCTTGTGGACTCAGATGTGGTGGACGCTGGGCTTCCCATGTTTGTAATATTGGGTGCCATTTTGCCAAGACAGGGCGCAAACCATAATTCAACACTGCAATTGCAATTCCCCCGACTGAATCGTGAGATGCACCAACATCAGGCCCAGCTTCTTTAAGGATTGTTCGTGTTGTGCCAAACAGGCTATATAAAGAATTGAGAGCCTCGCGCATTAATCCTTCATTAGTATCCAAAGGCTGAACAGCAATGCGTGTTACAAGTTCCACATACAGCGACCATGCAGCCCGTCGCTCAGTTGGGTCAACTTCCCATTCAGCGGAGCCAATACCAAAGGGAAGACTTACAGATACTTTTTTCCACTTAGCACCATCGAATTTAGGCATTTTTTTAATTTATTTAAGTTTCTATAAATAAGTCGGCACAAATAAAGCTAACTCGTTGGGGTCGTCATTTGTCCTTTGTCATTGATCATTGGTAAGGGTTCTAGGCATGTTTACTTTTCGTAATATAGTTATGTTTATTTCCACCGACTTACTTAATTATCAGTATATTTGTCTCAATAACGGCTCAACAGCATAGATGCTGTTTGCAATATCTATATCTACATATAAATTGTCGTAGGTTCCAACCCGCCTGCGATTGAAATCGCAGTCTCATAGCTCAAGTCTGCTTTAAGCAGACTGTTTGATTTATAAAATGTGCAAATTAAATGATTTGAGTCGTCTTTAGACGAGTTGTGCTATTAGCTAAGGGTTTTAAACCTTAGCGCTATATTGAAAACATTAGTTATTTCCCAATCCTCAATCCCCTACACTCAATCCAAAATCACTATGTTTCTAGTCACAGGAGCTTCTGGAGGAATTGGTCGTCGTGTCGTACGACTGCTGCGCGATCGCGAAATGTCAGTTCGAGCATTTGTTCGCCTCACCTCGCGTTATGGTGAGTTAGAACATCGAGGTGCTGACATCTTTATTGGTGATTTAGAACAATCACAGGATATTCACAAAGCTTGTCAAGGTGTGCAGTACATTATTAGCACTCACGGTTCTGATGGCAATCCCTTAGCTTTGGACTATCGCGCCAATATAGAACTTATTGACCAAGCAAAAGTCAATGGAGTGCAACATTTTGTATTAATTTCTGTATTAGGAGCCAACCGGGGGTATGAAGATGCTCCGGTGTTTAAGGCGAAACGAGCAGTAGAACGATATTTAGAAAGCAGTGGCTTAAATTACACTATTTTACGTCCAGCTGGATTAGCATCTAACTTGCTGCCATTGGCCGAACGATTTCGGGAAACAGGGGTATATTTGCTAATTGGCGATCCCAAAAACCGGACTTCGATAGTAAGTACAGACGATTTAGCAAGAATGGTTGTCGAATCTGTGACAAACGAACGCGCTCGGAATCAAATTTTATCAGTGGGAGGGCCAGAGATTTTATTACGAGAAGATATTCCCAAAATTTTCGGTCGCATCTTTAACAAAGAACCAATTATCATTAATCCGCCACTATTTATGATTGATGGATTGCGTGGAGCCTTGGGTTTTATGAATCCCCAAGCCCAACAAAATTTGGGAACCTTCCGCACATTGCTAGCAAACGAATTTTTCTGTACAACTGAAGAGATTGCTAACTTAGAAACGATTTTCGGTTTTGAATTGGAAACCCTAGAACATTTTTTAAGGCGTTATTTAGCAGTTTAATTGGCATTGGTCATTGGTCATTTGTCATTTGTCATTGGTGTTATTCTCTCCCTTGTCCCCCCACACTCCCCACACTCCCCCAATTCCCTACCTATCAAAAATTCTATGAGATACTCTTTAGCTGCAAATGCTACTCAAGCACGTCAAACTAAACAAAGATTTGCTAAACCGGATGAACAACTTTCTTATGAGTTGGGTAAAGCGGTGCAAGAATTACCGCCTTTATATACAAGATTATTAGCAGGAACAATTAGTGTTGTTGTGTTTGGGGCGATCGCATGGGCTAATTTTTCCCAGGTAGATGAAGTGGCGACAGCTACCGGGGAGTTAATTGCTTCTAGCCAAGTACGACCGATTACATCTTTGGGAAATGGCACGATTTTAGCTGTGAAAGTCAAAGAAGGCGATCGCATCAATAAAGGTCAAGTTGTAGTTGAACGTGACCCAGATTTACAGCAATCTGATGTTGTACGCCTGAGCAAATCTGCTAATTTAATCAAAGAAGACCTACGGCGTTTGGATGCAGAACGCACGGGAGCAACAAACGCAGGTACACAACTGCAAGATCAATTGTTGACCTCACGTCTACAAGATTATAAAGCGCGTCAAGTAGCAGCAGAAGCAGAAGCAAATCGTCAAAAAGCGTTGATCGAACAAGCAAAAGTCCGCCTCACTCGGCTGGAAGATAATTTAGTTAACGCTCAAACTAGTCTTGCTAACGCCAAAACTAACCTCGTCAACGCCAAAAGTCTTAGAGAAAAAACTGTCAGTAGCTTGGCGATCGCGCAAAAAAGAGAACAAGGATTACGCACTCTTGATAATTCTGGTGCCATACCTAGAATAGATTATCTCGAAGCACAAGACAGGCTCAATCGTGCCAAAGCAGAAATTACCAAAGCCAGTGATGAAGTCACCAACGCTCAAAATAAAATTACAGAAGCTCAAGATAAAGTCATATCTTTAAAAAAAGATATTGATGCTCAAAAGCAAGAAATTCTCCAAGCACAAGCAGCCTATCAAGCTGCTAGCAGTCAAGCACAACGTTTGGCTTCAGAACGTTTAAGTGAAATTTTGACCCAAATTAACAAGCGTAAAGAAGAACTAAACAACGTTCAAGGTCAACTTGATCAAGCCCAAAAGCAGCGACAGTTAGAAACAATTGCAGCGCCTGTTTCCGGGACTGTCTATAGAGTGAAAGCGACCAAAGGCCCTGTACAATCTGGTGAAGAATTACTATCTATTTTGCCAGATGGAGAAGAATTGCTATTAGAAGTAAAAGTCCTCAACCGTGATATTGGTTTTATTCGCGAAGGGATGAGAGCAAAAGTCAAAATGGCAACTTTTCCGTTTCAAGAATTTGGCGTTGTCGATGGAGAAGTTGTTCAAGTCAGTCCCAACGCCATTGTTGATAAAGAATTAGGTTTAGTTTTCCCGACAAGAATTAAATTAGATAAACACTCTTTAATAGTGCGAGGTCAAGAAGTCGCCTTTACACCAGGTATGAGTGCTAATGGTGAAATTGTCACCCGTAAAAAGTCAATTTTAACTTTCATTTTAGAACCCGTAACTCGCAGATTCAGCGAAGCATTTTCTGTGAGGTAACAGACGCGATTAATCGTTACTGGTAGAGACGCGATGAATCGCGTCTCTACAATTGTCATTTGTCATTTGTTATTGGTGAGGGTTTGGTAGTGCGCTTTTGTTTATCTGGACTGTTGAATTTGTTGTTGAACGGGTTGTTGAACGGGTTGTTGAACAGGTTGTTGAACAGGTTGTTGAACTTGTTGAGGAGTTGGTGAGGTGTTGAACAAAGAGTTAACCACATTTTGCGGTAAGTTAATTAATGGGTCAGCTAAAAAACCAAGACTAGAGCTAAACGAAGATACTAATTGACTTAATTGCCCAGCAGATAAAGTCTTAGCTGCTTGCTGAATTCCAACACCGACTTTATCTAAAGCAAAGGCTGCAACTAAGCGCACAGCTTGGTTTGGATCTGTCAAGCTAGTAAGTAAAGCAGGGGCTGCACCTTTGGCTTGATCGCCAAGACAGCCAAGAGTCGCACCAGCAAAAAAGCGAACTAATTCGTCCTGATTTTGCAAACCTCCAATCAGTGCTGGGACAACAGATCCTGGATTTGACACAAAACATCTACCTGCATTTGATTGGGCTTTAGGCTGATTATTGAGTTGAGCTTGTGGTTGGTTATTTGGTTGGGCGTTTGGTTGACCTAGTTGTTGCACCTGTTGTTGTAGCTGAGGATTTTGATTTTGCAAAGCTTGAATAATACCAGGAACCGCAGCCGCAGCATCTGAGCGTATTTGAGGATTATTGCCCTGTATGCCTTGTATTAAAATGGGTATTGCAGAAGTTGCATCAAAGCCTGATGGTGCTTGTTTACCTTGTAAAACCTGAATGAGTACTGGTACAGCCGCAGCACCAAGATTAGCACCAGGTTGAGAATTACCGTTGAGGGGTAAAGTTACTTTAATATTTTGTCCATTTGCTTGCTGCGCCCAACTAGCGCTGGTGAGAAGTAACGGTGAAGACAAGCACAATAAGCCGACTGTTGCTTGGGCGATCGCGGAGCGACTCCCTCCTGGGAGTATCGCATTCCAACGAACTCGAATCGGGAATTTTGAATAATGAGATTTAATCATGGGTGTAGGTGAGTAGGTTCATTTGCAAGATCAATACACCACTAATAATCGCAATTACGAAAATCACCCAAGATATCACTAAAAATTTTAACCAATCCCGCATTTCTTAAACTTCACATAGTTTTACAAAAAAATTGCGTAAACAAAACTCCTAAGAGTGTAGGAATATATAGAGCAACTAAATTAATTACTATAAAAAATGAAATTAGCATTATCAGGTCAACTATTGGCAGGGGTTTTGGGGTTTTGTGGTGTAGCAATATTTACTATGAATGCATCTGTAGCACCAGCTAATGCGACACAGATGACAAGTATTTTGAAAACAGAGCAAACCATAACCACAAAAGCTGATGACTTCTACAATCAAGGAGTCAATAAATATAGTCAAGGGGATCTAGAAGGCGCGATCGCAGCTTTTTCCGCAGCTATTAAACTTGACCCTGATGATGCGATCGCTTATGTTAACCGGGGCTATACACGCTACGATTTAGGAGACAAACAAGGAGCGATCAACGACTTCAGCGCTGCAATTCGCCTCAACCCTAGTGATGCTGTTGCTTACGTTAATCGCGGATATAGCCGCTATGACTTGGGAGATAGCCAAGGAGCCATCAAAGATTACAATACTGCGATCGGTCTTGATCATAGTAATACCCTTGCTTACTACAACCGAGGTTTGGCTCGCAATCAATTAGGAGACAAAAAGGGAGCAATAGAAGATTACACCACAGCAATTCGCCTCAATCCTGATGATACCCTTGCCTATGTGGGTCGAGGCAATGTCCGCGATGAACAGGGAGATTACAAAGGAGCAATAGAAGACTATAGCCAAGCACTTCGCCTTAATCCCAATGAAGCTTTTGCCTACTACAACCGAGGTGTGACTCGCTATAATCAGGAAGACTCTTTAGGGGCTATAGAAGATTTTAAGAAATCTGCAAGTCTATTTTTAGAACAAGGAAACACCACAAAATATCAAGAAGTTTTAGAATTAATAACCAATATTGAGCAGCAAAAAGGCGAAAGCTTAGTTAGTATTTGATAATCCTGAATTTTCGTTTGTAGTGAGGACTTTAGTCCTCACTACAAACTGAAGATAATTATAAGGAAAGCAGGCTGAAAACCCTTGAGGAACAGTTGCATAGCAACGAATTCCGTGCTTTAGACAAGGGTTTCATCTGGCTTGAAAATAAGCCCAGCCTTAATAAACCCTGCGATTGGCACTGTTGGCGCATTGAATAACTCAGAAGGCTGGGCTTATTTTTTGCGCCGTATCCAAGGGATGAAAGCCGCTTGCGGATGCTAAAGCATCCCGTGACACAATCTTTTAAGTATTTTCACAGAAATTTTATGCCTATATGTTAGCATAATGGTGTAGTTGATTAGGTCGAATCAATGATAATTTACGAGTTCAAAATCAAAGGGAAAGACAAGCAATATCGTGCAATAGATGATGCTATTCGTACTAGTCAATTTATTCAAAATAAAGCTTTGCGTTATTGGATGGACAACAAAGTTGAGAAGGTTGATAAATACGCATTAAATAAATATTGTGCGGTGTTAGCTGCTGAATTTCCTTTTGCTGACGAACTCAATTCAATGGCTAGACAGTCTGCTGCTGAACGTGCTTGGAGTGCAATTAGTCGGTTTTACGATAACTGCAAAAAGAAAGTCAAAGGTAAAAAAGGATTTCCGAAATTCAAAAAGAATTGCCGTTCTGTTGAATATAAAACGTCAGGATGGAAGCTTTCAGGAACTCGCAAAGTCATAACTTTCTCGGACAAAAAAGGAATAGGAACTCTTAAGCTAAAGGGAACCTACGATTTAAACTACTATCAACTAAAACAGATTAAGCGTGTTCGGTTGGTGCGTCGTGCAGATGGGTATTACGCTCAATTTGCAATTGATGTTGATGTCAAAGTTGAAACACAACGCCACTTACTACGTTGCGCGGGTGAAGCGCAACATAGTGGCTCACCTACTGGTCAAGTAGTTGGTATTGATTTGGGATTGAAATACTTCATTGCTGATAACAAAGGCAATGTAGAACAATCACCCCAGTTTTACCGTAAGTCTGAAAAGCAATTAAATCGAGCTAACCGCAAAAAATCCAAGAAGTTCAGCGCCCAGAAAAAGAAGGCAAAACTTCGGCAATCTAACAACTATTACAAAGCGAAGATACGATATGCTCGGAAGCATTTAAGAGTAAGTAGGCAACGAAAAGAGTATTGCAAGCGTGTTGCATACTCCGTCATCCAATCTAACGATTTGGTAGCCTATGAAGACTTAAATGTCAAGGGTTTGGTACGTAATCGTCATCTGGCTAAATCAATATCTGATGCTGGTTGGTCAACTTTCAGAGCATGGTTAGAATATTTTGGTCATAAATATGGGAAGGTAACAGTTGCTGTTCCTCCTCACAACACAAGCCAAAACTGCTCTAACTGTGGCAAGAAGGTGAAAAAATCTCTGTCTACCAGGACTCATGTTTGCCCTCATTGCGGGTACGTAGAAGACAGAGATGTCAACGCAGCAATCAATATTTTGAGACTAGGACTCAGTACGGTAGGGCATACCGGAACTTACGCTTGGGGAGATTTGCACATCAAAGGGCAGTTGGTGCAAACCTGCTGTCTAACGGCGAGTCTATGAACCAAGAATCCCCGCGTATGCACGACCGGGGAGTGTCAATCATACAGAGCATCATCTGTTGCTCTACCGGAAAACAAACTTGTGGGATTAATGTGGTACATAGGTTTTACTATAATACTCCCTAGTTGCATATACGCTAATAATACTGTCACCAATTAGAAAAAATCTGCCTTCTTTCTCATCTTTGGAAAACTGCAAACATGGATATTTTGTAGCAAGTTCTTCCGCAGTAATTGGCTTTGCCTTCATTTTTTTTGGTAACAGTCCAGTAGAACCAATATACAATACCAAAGGACTAATTTTTTCACGGTAAATTGCTGAGGTAAATTCCTCTAATTTGGCATTTGCACTAAATAGAGCTTCGATCAGAGCATTTTTATTTATGCTTTGACCATCACGTTGTTCCTGCAAAATTTGTGCCAAATTATCAGCACCAATTTTTGTGAGAATACTAGCAACAATACCGTTGTTATCTAGTCCGAGAAAATCATCAAAAATTGGTTTCATGAATTCATCCACGGGAGTAATTTTTATCCGGGACGACAATTGCTTGTGTCTAAAAGCAATATTTTCATGAAACATCAGATAGAAGCTAGGCTTGAAGATAGTTTCTCCAGTATCTTTGTAATAAACTTCATACATTCTATCGAGAAACTTGTTAGCAGAATGGAGTTTACTTAGATTCAGAATCTCTTGACTACCAATATCAATTTTGTAGCTAATGCGTGTATCGATATTCTGTCTAGCTAGAGCTTGTTTAATGTTGATGTATTCGTTAGTTGTCGGAAAATTGAGGTTCAGATGTTTGGAAAGATAATGCTTTCTTAACTCTTCTAACTGTTCTGGGATAAAGATATCTGACTCTTTTTTCAAAAGTGCAGAAATGATACTTATAAGTACTTTCGCTTCTGCAACTTGATAGAATACATCGTCAATAATGCTGTAATGTCTATCAGGAGATACAAGGGGTAAATTATCTAATCTGATAGTATATTCACAGCGAAAATCATACTCTTCGTTTTCTATTACGCCTTTTGCTTTGAGTAAATCAAAGGTTTTTTTGTTGCTAATTTTAACTTGTAGTGATTTGACATTGACTTCGCCTTCACTAACAATGGTGTAATTGTTAAAGCTATTGAGGTCATTTACCAATAAACCTGCAACTTCACCAATGGGGGTTTGTTCTTCTGTTTTGATCAGTCTGACTTTGCGGGTAATCAGCATGTTGATATTGGCTGTGTTCTGGTTAAGTTCAAACGTACCCATACCAACATACTCACCATTGTCGATATATTGTGTTGTCAGCCAAGACTTAACAATATTGCCTTTTTCATTCCTATAACCTTGAACTCTTTTGACACCTTTTCTTTGATAATTTGCTTGGAGATGTTTAAGGTTGAGGATGATGCTATGGCGATTTGATTCTAGAAGTTTGAGCAGATCCAATAGAGAAATTCTATTGTTGATTTTTCCAGATATGCGTTTGCTAGGTTGAGAAGACATGACACGATTTTTGGCAGATTTTTTTGCCATAACTAACCTACCCTGGTTTACTTAAATATGAATTTCAATAAAATGTTAGAATTGGTAGAGGAAAAATTATTTGGACATTGCAAAAATGAGGGATAAGTTAAGCCCACGAAGCTAATAAGTTAATTCTTTGTTAATAGATAAAATTAATTCATCCCGTAAACATGCAACACCAATTTTCCAGTGTGCATTTATTTAGGAAAAATAGTAAATTCCCATCACACACTCAATTATTTTCTTTTATAGTACAATTGTATCATATAGAAAAATTTTTAGCAAAAGAAATGGGTCAACATTTCACCTTGATTTTTGAAGTTGGTCAAATTGAGGAAGTTAGAGCTAGTAATCCGAAGACTTCCAAGTTTGAAAAAAAGCTTTAAATATTTGTTTCTACGCTTATTCTTCTTTGTTCATCATATGTTATTGAGCTAATTCTTCTGTTTCACCGCTAGACTTCCAGCGATCGCACTCGTAGCAAAAGCCATTACCCATTACCCAAAACGCCCTGATACATAATCGCGAGTGCGTTCATCGAGGGCTGTAGTAAAGATTTGTGATGTTGCTCCAAATTCAATCATTTGACCAATACGACTTTCATCAGTGCTGAAGAAAGCTGTAAAATCTGAAACACGAGCCGCTTGCTGCATGTTATGGGTGACAATAGCAATTGTTAACTCTCCACGCAGACTATGAATTAATTCTTCAATTTTCATAGTTGCAATGGGGTCAAGAGCTGAACAAGGTTCATCCATGAGTAAAACTTTTGGCTTAACTGCTAAAGCACGAGCTATACACAGCCGTTGTTGTTGACCACCCGAAAGTCCTAAAGCAGATTTATGCAATTTATCTTTGACTTCATCCCACAAAGCAGCAGCTTTGATTGCTGATTCAACTATTTCATCTAATTCTGTTTTTGGACACCATCGAGCGATTTTAACGCCGTAAGCAACATTTTCGTAAACACTCATGGGAAATAAATTCGGTTTTTGAAATACCATCCCAATCTGACGACGCAGGCGATTAATATTCACACGACGGTCATAAATATTTTGACCAAAAAATTCCAGCTTTCCTTCTACCCGAATTTCCCCTTCTAATTCTGCAATTCGATTTAAAGATTTAATAAAAGTAGATTTACCACAGCCGCTAGGGCCAATAATAGCTGTAATTTGATTTTGATAAATATTTATTGATATTCCTTCAAGTGCCTTGATATTACTATAGTAGAAGTTAAGATTTTTGACTGTAATGGCTGGAACTAATTTACTCATCATTGACTAGTTGATATCTAGATATAGGAATAAAATTTTGTTTATGAACTTACTAGTTGAGCTAGGGAACTATTAATATAAACTGTACTCATTTATATTCAAAAAATAAATAGTAATCCTAGAGTTAATTATGATTACTATTATTTTAGTATATAATATTAATACTTTCAATACTTTCTAATCTCCGTCTAACGTATCCTATTTTTTCTTCTTTTGTTAATCACTAGTCGGGAAATAATACTAGTAAATAAAACTAAAGCTAACAATACTATACATGCAGTCCAGATGAGTTGGTTTTTTTCTGGTGATGGATCATTATAAAGGTTAAAAATTAAGACAGATAGTGATGCTGTGGGACTGAATAAATCCTGCGACCAATCTAGGCTAAATAAAGCGGTAAAAAGCAAGGGTGCTGTTTCACCTGCGGCACGAGCTATAGCTAATAATATACCAGTAGTTATACCAGGTATAGCAGCAGAAACTACAACTCGAAAAGTAGTTTGAAAACGAGTTCCTCCCAAAGCTGCTGATGCTAGACGCTGAGGAACAGGAATCAACTTTAGTGCTTCCTCGGTTGTTAAGATAACAATTGGTAGCATGATGACTGCAAGAGCAAAACCACCTGCGATCGCACTAAATGATTTTGTTAATAAAACTATCACACTGTAGGCAAATACGCCCACAACAATAGAAGGAACGCCAGTCAGAATCGTGGTGATAAAGCGAACAAAACTTGCTGTTTTTGTTCCCTGGCTAAATTCTGCCAAATATATACCTGTGACAATCCCAATGGGAATACTGATGAATGCAGCAATCGCCACCATTGTGAAAGTACCAACAATTGCATTGGCAAATCCATTATCAATCACTGACGTAATAAACATTTCTGGTTTTAGTCCAGCAGTACCCCGGACTATAATTTCCCATAAAACTGATAACAAAGGCAATAATGCTAAACCTGTAAAAATAAAAGCGATCGCAGTCATGCCATTATTAAATAACAACCGTTTTAAGGGTAAAGAAGCTAATAATTCTGCTGCTAAAGATTCCTTTTTTTTCATATGGGGATCGGGGATCGGGGATTGGGGATTGGGGATTGGAAGGGAGACAATGACCAATGAGCATTGTACAGACGCGATTCATCGCGTCTGTACTAATTTTTTTTGCTAGCAACTATTTGTACTAATAAGACAGCGCCGATATTTACAGCTAAAGTTAAGGCAAATAAAATTAAAGCTAAATATGTGAGAGAACCAACGTGTAATCCAGTTTCAGCTTCTGCAAATTCGTTGGCTAATACCGCAGGAATTGAATAAGCGGGATCAAGCAAGGAAGTGCTAATAATAGAAGAGTTTCCTATGACCATTGTGACAGCCATTGTTTCACCCAAGGCTCTCCCTAATGCCAACATTGTTGCACCGACAATTCCCGAAAAACCTGCTGGTAATAATACTCTAAAAATAGTTTCCCAACGTGTACCACCTAAAGCCATAGATGCACTGCGTAATTCTTTTGGGATTACTAGCAATACTTCACGAGAAATTGCAGCTAATGTTGGTAAAATCATAATGGCAAGAATAATCCCAGCAGTTAATATATTTAATCCAGAAGGCTCTATAGTATTAAATAATGGTATCCAATTAAAATTAACTGCTAGCCATTTTTGTAGGGGTTCAATAAAGGGAATAAAAACAAAAATACCCCATAATCCAATAATCACACTAGGAATTGCTGCGATTAATTCAACAACAAAAGCTAAAGTTGCTCGCAACCATTCTGGGAGAAAATCTTCGCTTGTTACTAAAGAAACTGCTAGCCCGACTGGGATTGCTAATAAAACTGCGATCGCACTACTAATTAAAGTTCCATAAATATAAGGTAAAGCACCAAAGAGTTTATTGGGTACATCCCAATCTTGGCTCCAGAAAAACCCAAATCCAAACTTCACAATCGCAGGATGAGCCTGATCATAAATAACCCAACTCATCCAAAATAATACAAGTACTGTTAAAGCCGCAAAAGTATAAACTATCCAAGTAAAACCTTGGTCTATTTGGTAATTTTTCCCTTCAATAATTGTAATATCAATACTAGGATCAACTTTCTTTGGTTGTTGAGGGTCATTTTGATAGATTGAACCAGATGAATTCGTCATTTATTGTTGATTGCTGGTTGATGGTTTAATACTCTCGGTTAAGGATTTTTAGTCATAAATTCGGTCATGTAGGGACGTTGCAGTGCAACGTCTCTACAGGGTTTAAATGTCTAACTAATATCCTAGTTAAATTAGCAAATAATCAATTACTTGACACTGCTATTTACAGTATTAATGACATCGTTTGCGACGTTAGAGGGAATAGAAGTATAGTTCAAATCATCGTTGAACTTTTGACCTTTAGTCAGAACCCACTTAACAAAGTTTTTCACAGCTTGGGCTTTAGCAGGATCTTTGTAGTTTTTATAAACCATAATCCAAGTTAAGCCAACGATGGGATAACCTTGACCAGGATCGCCAACGAAAACGCGATAATTACTGGGGAAGCTGACAGAAGAAAGAGCAGAGTTTGCAGCTTGTAAAGAAGGAGCTACAAATTCTCCTTTTTTGTTTTGTATTTGTGCTGATTTGAGCTTATTTTTATTGGCGTATTCATACTCTACATAGCCAATCGAACCAGCAGTACGACCTACCAAAGCAGCGACACCTGGGTTTCCTTTACCTTTGAGGGCGTTGGAGATAGTCCAACTTGGAGATTTACTAGTACCAATTCTACCTTTGAAATAAGCACTAATATTGCTTAAATGGTTAGTAAAAATGAAAGTTGTACCACTACCATCAGCACGAACCACAGCTTTAATTGGTAGATTTGGGAGATTAACACCAGGGTTATCTGCTTTAATTTTCGGGTCGTTCCATTTAGTAATTTGACCAGAGAAAATACCTGGTAATGTAGTACGAGATAATTTCAGGTCGCTAACACCCGGAACATTATAAACAACAGAAACTGCACCACCTGCGGTAGGTACTAAAATTACTCCCTGCTTGACTTTAGCAATTTCAGCATCGGTCATTGCAGCATCACTAGCACCAAAGTCAACAGTCCCAGCAATTGTTTGATTCACACCGCCACCACTACCAATACCTTGGTAGTTAATTTTCATGTCTGGCATGTCTTTTTTGATTTCACGGGCATATCTCTCATACAATGGGGCAGGAAAGGTTGCGCCTGCGCCATTCAGAGTTAGGGCTTGGGCGATCGCTGCAAAAAATGGCCCAAACGCAACAGCCGTCGTCACCACTGAAGTAGTAGCTATACGATTAAAAACGCTGATAGAAAAATTCATATTTCCTCAGATTGAATGACCAAATTTATGCTGAAATTTCAACCTGAGATAAAACTACATTCTTTGTAGTTAAGAACAGTTTATGAGTGACTTAATTAATTGATAAAAATTAGTTAAAATTTGATTTTATTAAATCTTTCTTCAAGAAAAAATCAAGTTAGTATGTAGCTATAAATAGATATTATTTTTTGAATTTATAAAAGTAAATACTCCAAAGGGAACAGAAAACAAAAAACTGTTCCCCGTTAAGAGTTCCCTATTCCCCAATACGGTTCAGTTAAGAAGAAATGTAGGTTGGGTTGAGCGCAAGCGAAACCCAACAAAGCCTTGATAATGTTGGGTTGAAGAACGAAACCCAACCTACGCTAGTTTTAGTTTTTAGCCTTAACTGAACCGTATTGCCCTATTCCCTATTACATCCCATTGCCAATTAAAATAAAACCTGACCAGTAATAGGGATGATTGTAAATACTATCGATTAATGATAATTGGGCTTTTTGGAGAGCTGCAACTTTGCTGAGTTTATCTTGTTTGAGTGCGGCGTAGAAAGCATTCATCAGTGCTTGTGTACCGTCATCGGAAACTTCCCACAATGAAGCGATCGCAGCTTTTGCACCTGCTTCTTGCATCACATAGCCAAATCCCAAAATCTCTATACCATCGCCTAATTCTCCTCCCAAACCAGTTTCGCAGGCGCTTAATACCACTAAATCAGCGTTAGAAAGATTCCAAAATCGTAAATCCCGAAAACTCGCCGCATTACCATCACCAAACAAAATAAAAGATTCATCCGGCGCACCCGGCACAAAAGCCGCATGAGTGGCAAAATGGAGAATGGGGAAATTGCTCATCAGCTTTAAAGTTTCTTTTTCGGTGAATTCTGAATTAATTAACTTTGCTGAACCAGGAAACGCTGACGTCACATTTTCGACTTCCTTCCCCGCAAAAGGTAATCCACCCAGCTTGAAAGTACGCTTACCAACTTTGATATCGTAATTTCCCCGCGTAAAAGCACCTGCTAATATCTTCAAATTCTGTGGACGTTCTTTTAAATCGGTGAGACTAAGAGCAGTAATATTATTTACCCGATAATTCTGCACTAACCACTCTTTACCATCATAAAGCGCTGCTAGGGGTATGTAGCGTAACTGTCCATCAGGTGCGTAAATGATGGTTTTTGTATTAGCTTCTTTGAGAGCAGGTTCAATCGGTCGGATTAGCCAATTGTAAAGTTTCTGTCCTGCTTTTTTCGCATCTTTGGGTGGATTTTCTAAGGCGTTGCGAAATTCCTCAATTGTGCGGTTTAGTTCTTGGCGTTTTACAGTCACAGAACGACGGATTGGGGGTGTATAGGGAGTGACTAAAACTAATTCCAAGCGGTCTTCTAGAATTAGAGGATAAATTAAAACCGCATTTATATCTAGTTGCTTAATAAAGTCTTGCAGACGTCTGAGGATTTTAGGATTAAGATTTTCACCACCAGTAGTCCGGTTGAGTTCTTGAACATGAGCCATGACTTCTGGACTATCGCTAAATCTGAGAAAATCTTTTAAAGTTTCTCTTTGAGCAGCTTCAAGTTCTTCTCTGCGTGTCTCTTGTTGGGTGGTGCGATCTTTTTCGGGAATCTTTTGTAATTCACTTAGTTCTTTACCCTGTTTGACCACAACAGAAATTTCCTGGTTGAATTTATCTACAATCTGCTGTTCTGGTTGCAGATATTCCATCCGTTGTGGTGTTTTGGTTTTGTCTCGGACATTATTGAGATAACCATCTAGTTCTTGGACTTTGAGCGAGTCAATTGCTGCTTGTGCTTCTACTATACGGTTTTGCTTGAGTAACAAATCAGCTAGATGGCGAAAAGTTTTTGTGAACCTGTTTGTATCAAACTGCTGAAGTGGTTGTTGTGGGGATCGTTTGGAATCAAAGTCCATTTCCTCCAAAGCATTAATTGCTTGCTTGTAAAAGGCGATCGCTAACTCTGGTTTTTGCTGTGCTTCCAAAAGAGAAGCTATTTCGTGAAGAATTTCTGCTTGGGCTTGCATATTATCAGTTTCTTTACCCATCACCAAAGCTTGTTGATAAAGTTCCTGGGCTTTGGTGTAAACACCAGTTTTATAGTAAATTACACCGATGTGACTGAGAATTTCCATTTCCTCAGTCTTGTTATCAGTTTCTTTCGCGATCGCCAAAGCTTGCTGATCATATTCTAGGGCTTTGGAATACTCGCGCAATTTCTCGTAAGTCTGCCCAATATATTTAAGCGTAGTAGTCTGGTTTTGACGCTCCCCAGTTTCTTTAAAAATAGCTAAAGCTTGTTCAAGATTAGCTAAAGCTTCGCGATACTTACCTTGATTGAACTGTTGCAGTCCCTGTTGCTGTAACTGCAAAGCCTCTTTTGTACGGCGTTGTGTTGTTGATGTCTCTGTTGTTGGAGACTGCGGAATTGAAAAATCACAGGCAACCAGGAAAGTTAGACAAAGTATGATCAAGACAAGGCGTTGGAGAAAGTAAAGCATTGGTAAGCTCTCCAATAAACAGGAGTGCTAATGATTTATTCAGTTATATATCCTTATTTTTGGGAATTTGAACCAGAGTCACACGAAAACATTACCCAGTATTGCACAATGGCGCTTTTATATCCAGATTTCGCAGCCTATCGCAATATTACAGTGTTTGGGTATCACAACTTAGAAGCGTGTCATTATGAGAATTTTGATAGTTGAAGATGACGATCGCATTGCTAGACCATTAGCCGAGTATTTAAAACGCCAACACCATATCGTAGATATAACAGGGGATGGAATTGAGGGTTGGGAATGGTCTCAATCAGGAATGTACGAACTAATTTTATTAGATTTAATGCTTCCTAAATTAGATGGGGTTGCTTTATGCAAGCGTTTACGTGGTGCTTCATACAAAACTCTCATCTTAATACTCACAGCACGAGATACAACAGATGATAAAATTATTGGACTCGATGCTGGTGCTGATGATTATTTGGTCAAACCGTTTGACATCAAAGAGTTAGCAGCACGCATTCGGGCTTTAGCTCGAAGAAGTCAAGAAATTCGTCCACCGATTTTAATCCACGGTGATTTGCAGTTAGATCCGGCTACTCAACAGGTTACTTATGCAGGAAATATTCTGTCTTTAACTCCTAAAGAATACATGATTATAGAATATTTTTTGAGAAACCCAAATCAAGTGATTACTCGTTCGGCAATCCTTGATAAACTGTGGGAATTTGATAAGTCCTGTGGAGAAGGAAGTGTAAAAACTCACATTACAAATTTACGGAATAAACTCAGAGTGGCTGGAAGTTCAGAAGACTATATTGAAAATATCTATGGTATTGGTTATCGTCTAGGTCACGGTTGACTTTATCAGAAAAATGTGTTCAGACAAATTCGATATCGGTTGTTGTTGTCTTACTTGCTTGTGTTTGCATCACTGCTGGGAATATTTGCGATCGCAGTCCGAGTAGTTTTTACTCGCAGTTTAACTAAACAAACAACAGGTAAACTCATAGCTATAGGACAAGGTGCAGCTACAAATGTAGAGTTTGAATCAGGTCGTCTGACAATTGAAAGTGACTTTCGTCCCCAAGACTTAATTGCTCGTCAGCAAGCATTACAGTGGTTTGATACTCAAGGAAATTTAATTGCCCAACAAGGACAAACTGTCTTAACTTTACCCTTATTACCAAGCAAAATAGTACAAATTCAAACAGGTAAAGTTCCGATCCAAGGTGTGGTTGTACCAATTATTTCTAGTGACAATGGTAAATTAGTTGGCTATGTCAGAGTCAGTCAATCCCTAGAAGAATTTGATGAAACCCTACAAAAATTGGACTGGGGGTTAGGCGGTGGAATTATAATGACTTTAGTTCTGAGTGGAATTGGAGGAATTTTACTAACACGTCAAGCAATGCAGCCAATCGAGGAGAGTTTTCAAAGGCTCAAACAGTTTACTGCTGATGCTTCCCATGAATTACGCAGTCCATTAATGGCAATCAAAATTAATGCTGATTTGGCACTAGAATATCCAGAAGAAATAGGGCCAAAAGACGTAGAAAAATTTCAGGCGATCACCAGCGCTACTAACCAGATGACTCGCCTCACTGAAGATTTACTTTTCTTGGCACGTACGGATAAAATTCCGAATCACAATTGGGATACTCTGAATTTAAGGTCTATTCTAGAGAACTTGGTGCTACTTTATAAACCTCAAGCTGAAGCCAAGCGGATTCAGTTACTATCTCAGTTGACAGAGAATCTTTATCTGAAAGGTGATTTAGTTCAACTGACGCGGCTATTTACTAATTTAATTGAAAACGCTCTTTATTACACACCATCATCCGGTGTCGTTGAAATCAAGACTAGTCATGTTGGTTCCCAACTTTATGTAAAAGTGCAAGATACAGGTGTGGGAATTGCACCAGATCATATTGACAAAGTTTTTGAACGCTTTTGGCGGGCGGATCAGTCTCGTTCTTATTGGGAAGGTGGTTCTGGTTTAGGGTTGGCTATTGCCCAAGCTATAGCTCAAAATCATAATGGATTGATTAGTGTCACAAGTCAATTAGGAGTTGGTAGTTGTTTTACAGTTCGACTATCCACTAATGCAGAGATTATGAACTAGAAATAAAAAGTAAAGACGTAATATCACGTCTCTACTTCCGTCAAGCAAATTTTTAGAAGAGTGCGCTTGAGATTGAGATTAGCCTAATGCTCTTCATCCTCAGAAAGCCTAGCCACCGCAATTTTTCTATGCTTTAGAGTTGTTAACAAGATACAAACTCCAAGTATTGACACAAGAACTATAGATGAACCGATAGTACCGTAACCAAGACCACCTTTGGCGTGTGGTTTTGTTAGAACATCCCCCAGTGTTGCACCAAATGGTCGGGTGAGGACAAACGCAATCCAAAACAACATGACTCCGGAAATTTGAGTATAATAATGTGCTGCCAACACCAAGGCAAGCAAACCAGAAATTAGCAATGCTCCTCCTGCAAATCCAAGTCCGGAAGTATCGGCGAGAAAATCGCCCAAGGCAGTACCCAAAGTATTTGAAAATAGAATTGTTGTCCAATAAAGTATTTCAATTTTAGGCGTTTTGACGTTCGTAACAGATAGAGAACCAATACTAAATCGCCAGAACGCCAACATAACCAAGAGGAGGGTGACTAAAATCATAGACCCCGTAGCATAGCCCAGCTTTAAAGTCCGATCCATATAATCTGACATCGTTGTACCAGCTGTGCTGGTTGAAAGGATGACAGTCCAATAAAGTAATGGGTTATAGCTTTTTGAGATCAATTGAGTTACAAGAGTAGCTAAAAACACTCCAATCAATATCATCGAACTGACCGCATAGCCCACATTTATCGTCATCGATAAAAGATCACCTGCGGTTTCTCCCAGAGTGGTTGCACATATCTTCATGATCCAAAAGAACGCAGTGATTTGCGGAAGTTTACTCATTAATTACTCCTATTTAGCGTCGGGCGATGATAATTTATTGGAAGTAGCGGCTTCAGCGTAGCGAGAAAAAGCCAAAAACTAGGATTCATCAAAATTGCACCCAATCAAAGCAAAGTTGAGGCGAGCTTACTAATCAGTCTCGGTCAACCTGCTGTAAAGCTTGTTTATTGCGCTTAAAACTTAAGTAAATAACTAGGTATTACTCAAGATTATGAACACAGAATTATCTCAAGTGAGTGAAGATTACTAAATCCTCATTATGTTCAATAAACTACCGACTGTGCAAACCTTGGGAAAAACCTACTCAAATCTTCTCCAATGCTTGCTTGTGGGTAATGGTTACTCTACTTTCCATCATCATTGGTTTCGCGATCGCTATCATTGACTTCCTGAACTTGAATGCTACTCTTAGGACCCATGGCTTCATTTTTTTCGTCTTGTTGATTAGCATTCTCGGTGTAGAGAACTTTGCCGTTACCAGCATCGACACTAACATCTTGCTGACCAATTTTTACAGCATAAACTAAGTTGCCATTTTCATTTTCCAGTTTAATGCTGTTAGCCTTAGCTCCTACAAATGCTTCAGCCGTCTGCTGTGCTTGTTGTGGTGTAATTTTAGCCAGAATTTGCAGTTTATTTGCTTCTTGCTGTTCTTGTACATCATCGTTGGTTTCACCGTCGCCATCACTAGTTTCAGCAACTTGGGTAGTGCTGTGATGCTGATGCACAATTGCTACTAAAGATTGTGGTTGTTTTGCAGAAACAACTCGTGCTAATCCAACAACTCCCAAAGTACCAACAAAAGCTGCTGCCAAAATGATGTTTATTGAAGTTTTCATACTTGTAAAATCCCTTGTATTCTGGATTGGTATTTTCACAATAGGTAATAAAAGTCCAGAAATAGTCAAGATTATTTGAAGTCGTGGAATATTTGAGAAGAAGAAATCCCAAATTTGCCCCAACACGCTTGGTGTATCAGCCCACAATCCTTTGTAGAGAAGCGTAGCTTGCTTACCGCAGGGTAATTTCACGTCTCTACAGAGCATTTTTTTGTAACAAAATCCTTAACACCAAGCGTGTTGAAGTTTGCCCTACAGCCAATTATCAAATCACAAAATAGTGCTGATTTCTTTCAAATAAACCCTAGTCAATGGTTCATCTTCTCCCAATGTATACTCTTCAATTAAACCCTGGCGGTGAATTGAAATAGTCTCTCCTTTTCTAATGACCACAGTGGAGTTTTCCAAGACATCCCGCATCAACATCATCTCGGTTGGTGTAGGATTATTCAGCACGACTAAATTGCTACGGTCATAGAACATACCCTCTTTTTCTAAGATGTCATCTTGGTACTCAGCAATTAATAAATCTAGTTTAGGATTACGCAACAAAGTATAGACGTTGGTATTATAATTTTGATGCAAATATTTTTCGGAGCGATTCACAAAAACACCTTCGCGACAAACAGCTCCGATTGTCCAATTTGGATTTTGCAAAAGAATATGATCAATAGTTTCTTGCAGTTCTTTTACTGAAATTTGGTTAAAGGTGAGAATTGGTATTCTGGAATCAGCATCTGTTCTAAAAAAAGTTTCCAAAATATATGTAGGTACATCCACACTTTCACCAATTGCCGGGTTAAGATGCATCAAAATACCAGGAGCAGCATTGATTTCCAAAATCGCAAAATCACTGTCTTTCCATGATTGAGAAAGATTTTCGGAAATGACATCAATCCCAAGACAAACTAACCGGAAGTGCTGGGCAATATCTTGTGCCAAAATAATATTATCGGCGTGAACATTGTGTGTCGCATCAATGCTCATACCACCAGCTGAAAGATTAGCGACTTTGCGAAGATAAACAGTTCTGTCTCTGTCAATCACGCTATCTAATGACAAACCCTGTTCGTCTAAATATAATTCCATCGCTTCATCACGCTGAATTTTACTCATGGGTGAGGTGGGTGTGTCTAAACGAGCAGATTTACGATTTTCTTTTTCGATTAACTCGTCAATTGTTGAGTAGCCATCACCAATAACTGATGCTGGACGGCGTTCGGTAGCGGCGACGAATTTACCATTTACACACAGCAAGCGATAATCTTTACCCCGAATACTTTTTTCTACGATGATCCGGATTGGCTCATTTTCAGGAATCGCTTCGACTGCTCTACCATAAGCAGCTTCTAAATCATCTTCATCTCGCACATCTGCGGTTACACCAATACCTTTGTGACCAACTACAGGTTTGACTGCAACTGGATAACCAATTTTTCTGGCTACCGTCAAAGCTTCTTTTTTGGAGAAAACTATATCACCTTTGGGTACTGGAAAACCTAAGATTTTTAAGAATTCTTTACAGTCATCTTTGCGGGTAGTAAAGTCTGAGTCTAAGTGACTATCGCTGTCAAATGTTGTAGCGATACCGCGAATTTGTTTTTTACCGTAACCGTATTGTGTTAGTCTTTCCTCCCATATATGAAAGGTAGGAATTGCTTTTTTGGAAGCTGTTCGCAATAAGGAGTAAATTGTGGGGCCACCATAAGCAGAGAGTCGGAATTTTTTTTGCAGCGTCCGTAATTGTTCTTCAAACTCTATGTCATCTTCGCGAGTAATCGCTTCAAACCAATCCCAAACAAAATAAGCTACAGAGCGTGTAGTATCTTCGTGTAGGGATTGGACAGCGATTCTGGTATATCGACCATTGGGTTGGATGCTCCAGCGTTCAAGGTGCAAATCCATATCCAGCTTATTTACTTCTGATACGGTACGCGCAAACAGTTGAGCATGAGAATCATAGGTTTCGTTTTTGATCTGGGGGTAGCGATCGCCTATAATTTCCAGATAATCGGCAACAGGTTGCGATCGCCAAGACTCTGTCAGAGCAAAATCAAATACTAGCGCCCCCGTATTTAAGTAAGGGTTCGGCCCAATATAGTGCTGAAAGTTGAAAATATCAAAAGCATCTGTTTTTCTAGCATTAATGCGGACTGCATCGCTACTTCTATCTTGAACCATTGGCTATATACCTTTGACGAAACACTCTGATGTCTGGATGCTAATTTGCGTTTACCGAGATTTACTGCTAAATCAATTTGTCAAAGTTGTTGTGTATCCAGGAATCAGTGTAACGCTATTGAGAAAATTTTGAGCTATCCCAGGGTATAAAGGTTGAAAGTGAGGGGATAGGGGACAAGGGAGACAAGGGGGACAAGGGAAGGGAGAAAAACAACAAATAACAAATCAAATTATTTTATATACCCAAGTACTTATAACCTTTGAAGGGTGAAATATGATCCCCAAATACATATAAATAATAAATGAACAAGTAAAATCAAAAAACTTAGGAGACAGCAGATTATGAATCTCACCAAAGCTGCTCTCAGAAAAGAAGTTCACTATCTAGCTGAGGAAGCTTTTCATCGCAAGTTAATTTCTGGCTTTGGAGATGGGCCAGATGTTAACGAATATCAAATAGTCTTCCAAGGAAAACCTAGACATTTACCACTGGAAGAAGCACACAATTTTTTAGTAAATCTGCTGTTTAACAACCAAGTCAATTAGATTTTTTGTTCAAAAAATCGCTGAGAAAATTTATTAAACCACGTCTACTTTGAGAACTGTAGTTTTGTAGGTTGGGTGTAGCGACAGCGAAACCCAACATTATAGTCTGGTTAATATTGGGTTACACTCCGTTCCACCCAACCTACATAATGTCCTTTTTGAAAAACTCCTCTTTTCAAGATGGACGAGGTTAAATCATCAAATTACTCAGGTTTGAACCGATGTACTCCCGTATTCTCCAGTACGGGAGTATGATTGACCGATTCCAGATAAATAATTATTAATTTTTAAAAAATTTAGTAATTATTAGCTCATTTTTTGATATTAACTCATACTTGGAGGCGCTATGTCAGATAGCCAAACTAAACGGCAGTTGGTGATTATTGGGGGAGCAGAAGATAAAGAGGGAGACTGTCAAATTCTCCGGGAGTTTGTGCGTCGTGCTGGCGGAACTAAAGCGCGAATTGTGATTATGACAGCAGCGACAGAACTACCTAGAGAAGTAGGAGAAAATTATATAAGAGTCTTCGAGCGGCTAGGAGCAGAAGATGTTCGCATAATTGATACAGAAACCCGTGATGATGCTTCTTCATCTACTGCTTTGGAAGCAATTAGTAAAGCAACAGGAGTATTTTTTACTGGCGGAGACCAAGCAAGGATTACTAGTATTCTTAAAGATACTGAAATCGATGCAGCTATTCACAAACGCTTTTCTGAAGGTATAGTAGTCGGAGGGACAAGTGCTGGAGCTGCTGTCATGCCGGATGTCATGATTGTAGAAGGCGATTCAGAAACAAATCCTCGTATCGAAATTGTAGATATGGGTCCCGGTTTAGCTTTTCTACCTGGGGTAGTAATTGACCAACATTTCTCTCAAAGAGGACGTTTAGGAAGGTTAATATCAGCTTTAGCGCAACAGCCTGCTGTACTAGGATTTGGTATTGATGAAAATACCGCGATGGTTGTCACTGACAGCCAAATTGAAGTTATTGGAGAAGGCTCTGTAACCATTGTAGATGAATCAGAGGTAATACATAACAATATTGACGAGATATTGAAAGATGAACCTTTAGCAATTTGTGGAGCAAGGCTGCATATTTTGCCACACGGATATAAATTTGATTTGAAAACTCATAGACCAATTGTGAATGGTCAATCAATACCATTACAACCAGTAGTAAAGACTCAATAAAAAATTTTTTGTTTTTTAGTAGTGTAGTGGACTGTCTAATCTAAAATGTTGCATTAGATTTTTAGTTTTTTCAGCGAAGACAGCGCCTACTACGAACTTTTTTCTATTGCACTATTTTAGCCTAGACAGTCCAGTAGGGTGTGTTATGCCGAAGGCTAACGCACCATCATTTTTTGATTTAATAGATTATTGGGTTTTGTTGTTTTAACTTTGAAATTTTGTACTGTTTATTAATAACCATCCACAGACCAATGAGGAGGATCATTACTCAGTTTATATACACCGTAAGATTCGCCCACCTTCCATACATTTTTATTCAAAGCAGCATTACACGGTTCACCAAGGCTAACCATTCTCCCGTTTATATCCTGAATATTAATCTTGCCATCCCAGGTTACATTCCAGTCAATTGCTAATCTTTGAATATGGCGAGAATTTAAAGATACAGGATTACCACCAACACCATAAGCTTCTACCATATCTTTAGCAGCTTGCAGTGATCCTGCATTTGTATAATGCACCCACTCAATATCAACTCCACTCATTGCTGGTACATATTGAGGAGAAATTTCTTGGCGATTAATTCTCGCAGAATAATGCATTAGGTAAGCACGTTCTTTGGGACGATGGGTAGCAGTCACAATTACCTGACAACCAGCATCAACTAAAGCTTTTTGGAATGCTTCTACCTTTTGACGAAATGGAGAAGCTAAATCAGCAATTAACTTACTTGTAGGAAAATAATCAACCCAATGAGCGCCACTCAGACGAAATCTTTGTGCTTTTGCATAAGCATTCAATATATCCATTGCTTGAGTAAAATCTGTCCCCAATTTTTGCTTAGTTGCATTACTCAAAGCCTGTTCTAATTCACTACGTAGACGTACATCTCTTTTTTTATATGCTTCAGCTAAACCTTTGACACTTGTATTACCAAAATCTCCATCTATTGTTAATAATGGATTGAGTTGTGCTACCTGATTCAAAGACTTTTGTAAATCCTTAACTTCTGTCTCCCCAAAGCCGAGATAATTCAGCAATGTATTAGCTGAAAGGTTAGGTATCTTAGCTATAAAACCTTGAGTAGCAGCTTTACTATATGTACCATTACCCACAATTCCATCAGCTTCTAAATTATTTCTTTGTTGATAAAGACGAGTAGCTTGGTCAGTTCCTTGACCAAAGTCTCCATCAACATTTTGAATAGGATATTCAGCTTCTTTCAAAAAACTTTGCCAAGCACTCACATATATTCCATTAGAACCAAGTTTAAGAACTGGCAATTTAAGTACAGTGATATTAAAAGCCATAAATTTCCCCTTAAATGTTCTTTGTTAGTTGTTGCTTGTTGGTTGTTGATTTTTCCAACTAACAAACAACCAACAATAAACAACATCTACTAACCAATCAATTTCTGCCAACTAATCGGGCCAATAATTCCATCGGCTGTTAAGCTATTTTGCTGCTGAAATCTCTTCATAGCTGCTTCTGTTTGTGGCCCATAAACACCGTCAATTTCTACACCTAAGCGGAATTGTAAGTATCTAACCACTACACCACCTGCATGATTTAATCTAATAACTCGTTTCGCTAAAATTTGATTAATTGCATTCCAAGTCGTTTCTCCAGCTATTCCTGTTTGTTGAATACCAACAATATTCTGAAATTTTTCGATCGCTGATTTTGTTACAGCACCATTTACACCATCTTCTAACAAAGACCTACCATTTTTGTCAGTAATTTTGAGTCGATTTAAAGCTTGTTGCAATCTTTTAATAGTTGTGTCTGGATTTTCTTCTTCATCGACTACGTGATTAACAGGAGCAGTAGGTAATTGACCAGTTAAACCTTTGACGATCGCATTCGCCATTGCTTCTGGATTATACAGATTTATGTCTTTTTGTGAATCCACAAAACAACCTTCTACCAAAATTGCAGGCATATTGGTATTTTTGAGGACAAAGAGATGACTACCATTTTTGACGCCACGATTAAAAAAGCCTAATTTTACAATTTCATCTAAGACAGGTTTCGCAATTTTTCTGGCTGTATCGCTAATTGCAAATACTTCTGTTCCATTGGCTTGACGGTTGAAGCTATTAAAATGAATGGATACGTAAATATCTACTTTATTAGCATTTGCTGTATCACATCTCTTCCTCAGCGATTCCCCTACTGTTGAGGCTCTGTCTGGTTTACATACTACAACTTGATGCCCTAGAGCTTTCAACTTAGATATAACTCTGTTGCCTACATCTAAAGTCAGATTATCCTCTATTTTAATTCCTCTCGCACCCGTATCTGGTGGACAATTATGTCCGCTATCTATCCCAAATTTCATTTGTTTATCCTCTACTCAATTGTTTGATAATTCTGCTGGTATTTAACTTTTAATAGGTTCATTACTAATTGCCGATATAGCAAATCAAATTTAAGTGTTTTGCCTGCTATAATGTACTAGGCATATATAATAATGATACTGCTTACCAGCTGTCCACGATAATAAAAGAAATAATAAAAGAAAAATTTAAATATTTTTACCCAAAACTATGATATCTAAGTTGTCGTACATCTGGCTTTCAGCCATACCGTATTTTTACGGCTGATGTGAATTAAAGCAGTGACAAGGATCATACGTAATCCAGAAGCATTCTCTCAACAGTACTTACTGTTGATTGGTGGTGCTAGTCTGATGGCAATAATTGAAGGAACTCCAGCAAGAGCAAAACATGCTCGTCAAGCTTTATCTATTCTCATTGATGGAGGTTAACCCTTCAAAAGCCAGTCTCAATAATTTTTCTTGTAATACTCATCTAAATCTCATCCATTTGGCTCATGCCAACGGTAAGCGATTGGGTTTAACTTCTTAAAGGGAGTTGCCAACAAAAAAGTTTTGCTGCCGAAATTGAAAAAGAGATTATACTCTGATATTGGAAATAATGCTGTAACATTCGCCACAGACATTTATTGTGGTTAACGTAGAATTTAGGATTAATAATCCCACGCATATCTACTAATAAGTAGTTGTGCAAAATAAATTATTTATTTAGGAAAGGGAACAGGAAACAGGGAATAGGGAAGGGATACAGCGATTGTAGTTACTTATGAAATTAGATTCATTAGTTATTATTTTTCATCATGAACTGAGCGTAGACATGCTATATATGTCTGCGCTTATGTATATTAATATATTGAGTTTTGCTTGATAAATTCATCCTAGATGAAAGAATTGTTTGAATATAAGACTAAATTAATGATTAATTAAAGAATTTGCCAGTAATTCAGTAAAAACAGGACTATATGAAAGATAAAAAATAGCTATTTTATTATTCAAGCGGCTTGTAAAGATTAAAAGCGCTTCATAAGGTAGCCAAAGAATGAATAACTTGATCGCAAAGTTAACTGTATATGTATTGTTATTTTATTACTTGCTATTTGGTACTAATTATGCATTAGCTAATCACGTTGCAAATGTTTATGTACAGCAACTCAATACATTACCAGGTATTGAACAATTAGCAAGTACTGACTATAGTTTTAAAGAAAACAGAAAGGAAGATTTTTGGCGATTTCGTGAGGCAGTCAAAGGAACGAATAAATTAGAGGGACTATTCACAATTTATCGTAGTCAAGAAGACGAGAAAATTTATTTGGAACTGAAGCCAGAACAACTAAATAAAAATTATCTTTGTACAGTAACACTAGAATCTGGCATTGGGGAAAGTGGGATTTATAGTGGGCTACCTCTGCAAGATTTTCTGTTTTACTTTCGGCGAGTGAATAATCATTTGCATTTTGTTGTTCGTAATGTCAAATTCCGTACAGAAGAAGATGAACCAGAATTGCGATCGCTTGCTCGTTCATTTAGCGACTCAGTTCTTTATGCCCTCGAAATAGACAGTATCGATCCATATAGTAAAAATATTCTGATTGACCTCAATGACCTGCTGATACAGGATTTTCCCGGATTAACTTCCTTATTGAAATATTATTTGCGGGCTGATTACCACCTGGAAAAAAACAGATCATATTTTGGTGATGTTGACAGCTTTCCTCTGAACTTAGAGATTGAATCTGTTTACAGCTTTTCATCACCAGAGGGAGCATATTTAGTTACATTACCTGATAGCAGAGCGTTGACTTTAAAAGTACATTACAGTTTTTCCCAGCTACCCGAAAATAATGGTTACATTCCTAGACTTGCCGATGATAGAGTAGGATATTTTATTACAGCCTTCCAGGATTTTTCTCAGAATAATGGCAAAGAACCATTTGTACGTTATATAAATCGTTGGCATCTTGAACCATCCGATCCCAATGCACCTTTGTCTCCACCGAAAAAACCAATAGTATTTTGGATTGAAAATGCTGTGCCATTGGAGTATCGCGACGCCATGCGGGAAGGTGTGCTGATGTGGAATCAAGCATTTGCCAAAGCAGGATTCCAAAATGCTATTGAAGCCCGACAAATGCCAGATGATGCTGATTGGCATCCCGCAGATGTGCGCTACAACACAATTCGCTGGTTCAATTCTTTGGATGCAGGTTTTGCTAGAGGCCCAGCCCGCGTTAACCCCCTAACAGGGGAAATTTTAGACGCAGATATTATTGTTGATGCTAATATGGTGCGCTCAATTCAGCAAGAATATCGTGCTTTGATGGAGTCAAGGGTCAATGGTAGAGATGCGATTAATCGCGTCTGTGAATGTACTGATCATAATTTACCCTGGAGTTTCAACACTGGAGCATTGACTTCTCAACAAGATTCTGACTTCTGCTATGGGATGGAATCTTCAACGCAAGCAGCGATGGGGGCATTGGCGTTATCGCTGTTGCAAGATGCTACACCGAGTAGTGATCAGATGAAAGAATACGTGCATCAATATATACGTTCTCTCATTGCTCACGAAGTCGGACACACACTAGGTTTGCGCCACAATTTTCACGGCAGCACTATGTTAGCACCCCAGGAATTAAATAACACAGAAATCACTCATACCAAGGGTTTGGTCGGTTCAGTGATGGATTATTTGCCTGTGAATATAGCACCTCAAGGAACACAGCAAGGCGACTATTTTCCCACAGTTGTTGGCCCTTACGATGAATGGGCAATTGAGTATGGTTACAAAAATCACCAAAATTTAGCAGCAGAAACAGTAATTCCCGAAGCTGAAAAACCTTTTTTGGAAAAGATTGCTTTGGCCTCTCCGCAACCAGAATTATCTTACGCCACAGATGAAGATATCTGGGATATCAATCCTCTGGCAAATGTTTGGGATATGAGTAGTGATGTGCTAGTTTATTCGCAATGGCAAATGGATAATGCTCGCGCTATGTGGCAGCGTCTTGATCAGCGTTACCCGTTGAAAGGAGAAAGTTATAGTAACTTGCGGGTGTTATTTAACAGCATTCTGAAATATTATTTTCGGAATGCGTCTTTGTTGACTCAATATATAGGTGGACAATCTTTCGGGCGTCATCATGCTGATGAAAATATGCGCCCCAGTTTTGTAGCAGTTTCTCTAGAACAGCAACGTCAGGTATTAGCAAAACTGCAAGAGTATGTATTTGCTGAGGATGCTTTTAGTTTTTCGCCACAATTGTTGAATCAGCTAGCACCTTCACGTTGGCAACACTGGGGTAACTTTATACCTATATCTCGGCTTGATTATCCAATTCACGAACGTATTCAGCGTTTTCAAGCTGTTATATTAAGATCACTATTAGATAGCGATCGCCTCAATCGTCTTAGGGATATCGAATTCAAAACAACCGCCAAAGAAGCGCTTTCTATGCCAGAATTGTTCCACACTCTGCAAAAAGACATTTGGACAGAAGTTGTAGATGCTAGAAAAACAAAACCAATTTCTAGTATCCGTCGTTCCTTGCAGCGAGAACATCTAAATATTTTGCTCGATATGGTGTTGCGTAATACAGATATACCAGAAGATGGACGGACACTAGCTTGGTTTGAATTGCGCCAACTACGCCAAGCCATTGATACTAGCCTGAAGTACCAAAATGAAAACCTTGATATTTATACACTAGCTCATCTTGAAGAAACGAGCGATCGCATCACCAAAGCCTTAAACGCAAGATTGCTTTCAAGATAAATTGAGACAACAAAATCCTCGACTTCTGTGAAGTCGGGGATCTTGTTGTTCCGAAACTGAAGTTATCATTGATGTAGTTATCTATGCTTTGAAAGCCTTGGTAAGAAAAACAGCTTTCCCAGGTAGCACTGATTCAACTTTAGTTTCTAAATTTTCCGTCAGAAAAGCTCAATTTTCCAAGAAGTGATTCAAATAATTGGGGGACTCAGCCAATGACTGACACTATTGTTAATCCTATTGAGCGTCCTCAAGTGACGCAACAACTTTCAGAAAATGTGATTCTCACAACCGTAGATGATCTTTACAACTGGGCAAAAATGTCCAGCTTGTATCCAATGATGTTTGGTACAGCTTGCTGCTTCATGGAATTCATGGCTGCTTATGCTTCTCGCTTTGATATGGAGAGATATGGGATGATTCCTCGTGCAACTCCCCGACAGGCAGACCTGTTAATTACCGCAGGTACAATTACTATAAAGTATGCCCCAAACTTAGTGCGACTCTATGAGCAAATGGCAGAACCAAAGTATGTCATCGCCATGGGAGCTTGTACAATTACAGGAGGTATGTTTAGTGCAGATTCTCCGAGTGCAGTTCGCGGTGTAGATAAGTTAATTCCAGTTGATGTTTATATACCGGGATGTCCACCTAGACCAGAAGCAGTCATAGATGCAATTATTAAATTGCGGAAGAAAATCGCTGACGAAAGTATTCAAGAACGGCATATTAGCCAACAAACTCACCGATATTACAGCATTTCTCACCAAATGAAAGTTATATCTCCCATCCTGGATGGGCAATATTTAAGAAGTTCAGAACGACAAAGTATACCTAGTGAAATTAGTGAAGCACCAGGATTACCTTTGCCTTTAAAACTACAAGAAGCTACTCTCAATAAATGATGAAACTGGGAGCATCCCAATTAAAGAAAAATACCCAGCGATTATAAATCGCGACTACACAAACAAAGCCTACTTGGTATTGTTGAATGCAGGCTACAATTAGTCTGCCGTTGCGGACTTCGTTTGTATAGCCCCAGGATTTTAAACATTTGGGATGCTCTCCTTGACTTGAGATTTTGTAATTGTCTCAATCGTACTTTATACTTGTAAAGGCTTCGATGAACAAACTGCTATCAACTATACCAAGAAGTTTTTCAAAGCTGATGGCGAAGTCGTGTATGATTCGTTTTAGTATGGTTGAAGTGAGCTACTATTTAAAATTTTTTGAACAGTGGCGATCGCCTCACTTACACTCTCAACTACATGAATATTTATCGGCGATAGTTTTTTGAAAAAAATTTTGCTTTCATCGTCGTCATTCAATAAAATTACTTGCTTATTTGCTTTCAAAGCTAGCGCCACTTCTGAAGCTGTTCCCGTACCCATTCCACAAGCAATCACGACATCTGAAGAAAGAACATTAATATTGTTGCGAGCATTGCCCATATCAGTGAAAATAGCAATATCCACTGCTTCCGAAATATCTATTTGATTTTCGCTAGGTAAGATACCAATTGTTAAGCCATTGGCAGACTTTGCACCCTTGTTGACTGCATCCATTACTCCAGAATTTCTACCGCCAGTAAGTAAAATCCATCCTTGTTGAGCAATTAATTCACCTAATTTATAAGCATTTGTTACATCTGTTTCTGTTGCTTTTTCTCCAGGGCCCATTACCCCAATAATTATTTGCCTCATGAATATCTGCCTGTAAATCAAACTAATTTATTTTATAATAATGATTTAATTGGTAAACCAAATCCCCAACAACTCCTAATTGTTAAAAATAAAGCTAGTACGCCGATAAAAAAGACAGTAATTTGAATATCTTGAATAAAACAAGAAAGTTTTTCTCGCCAGAGTCCATAGAGATTAACTATGTATAAAGGCAAATCACTAAATGCAATGACAATAATTGCTCCTAATACGCTGAAGCTTTGATAGGCTAAAGGTACACCCAAAGCTATAATTCCGAATCTCGCAAAATTGCTCTGGGCTGAATACAGGGGTTTACCAATTGCTAACAGAGCAGGACTAGTAGTGTAAAATAGCAAGGAAAACCAAATTCCACTACATAAAATAGGCATCATCCAAGTCGCAGCAGCGTATCTTCGATCATATAAAAATGAAACTACTAAATCTCCAACAGTGATTAACATTGCCAATATAATTGCAGATGCTAATAATATTAATCGCCGTTGAGGAAGAATTTTTTGCCGCAAAGTAGCCCTTGGTAAGTGAGATTGTTGGGAGATTGCAGGAAAAATAACTCTAAAGCTAAGTTGCCTAATCACATCTCTAGGGATACTAGCTAGAGTATACGCTACTGTATACACACCTAAGATTTCAAATGATAATAATTTAGCCAAAACCAAGCGGTCAGTTTGTTCAGCAGCAAACATTAATGTTGATGCAATAAACATCCATTTACTAAACGAAAGAATTTCTTTAACTGTTTTTGGCTCCCATTCAAAGTGATTAGAATATTTTGGTATTAACCAGTAGCTACTAACTAATTTATATACTCCTGAAATTACTATGGCGATACTTAAAGACCAAATATTTGGATGTAACCAAACCAAGAAAATTAAAGTTGAATAATAACAAACTTGAAAAAGAAGTTCATAAATGGAAAGTTTTCCCAGTCTCATCTGACGATGAAGAGTGTGTAAACTGGTAGAATTAAAACCTTCAATAAATGAAGTAAATACAACAATGGGAATTAGCCATAGTAGACGTTGGTCGTTGTAAAAATATGCAATTGGAAAAGCAAGAATTAGACCAAGAATCCAAATTACTGCACCACGAATTATTTGTAGAGTCCAAATAGTATTTAGAAAAGTAGGTTCATCGCCTCTTTTATTGTTAACTATATTTTGAGCAACACCAATATCCGAGAATAATTCTAAACCCATTCTTAAGGTATTGACCAAAGCCATCAAACCAAAAAATTCTGGTTGGAGGAGACGAGTCAAAATTAAATTATTGCCAAATCGTAGAACTTGAATACTTCCGAAACCAAGAATAGTCCAGATGGCTCCACGAATGGCAAGTTTTTTTATAGATGTCATATTTTCAATTAAGAATAGATTGTTGATCTAATATTTATCGCCTGTTTTTTTGAATTATCATGTTCTAGAAAATTGGGACGAATTGGTTCTACATGACCTTTCAAAGCACTTGTCATGAGGCGATGTAGTCGTGCAACTTCGTAGTGAATGTTGAAGTCTTTTTCTACTTTGGCTCTTCCCACTGTACTAAATTTAACTCTAATTAGATAATTATCCAGTAATTTTTCTATGCATTCTGCTAATATATTGGGTTCCCCAGGTGGAACTAGGTAGCCATTAACACCATTTTCTACTAATTCACTAATACCTGCTATCTGAGTGGCGACTACAGGTACACCGGCCGCCATGGCTTCCATTAAAACTACTGGTATTCCTTCTGCAAAGCTAGACATCACAAAAACATCTGTTTGCTGAAAATAGTTGCGTACCTCAGCTTGAGATTTATAACCAACAAAATTGACGTTTTCAGTTAATTCCAACTGGACGGTCAATTGTTGCAACTTTTGACGATCTGGACCATCACCGACGATTGTTAAGACAATATCTGGATGAGTTTGTTTTAATAAAGCTAGGCTTTCAAGTAAGATTGGTAATCCTTTCGCCTCCGCCAATCGCCCCACAAACAGTAGACGTTTTCCTGATTCCTTGTGAGAAACCACATCAAATAATCCTGGATCAATACCACAATGAATAATATGCATTCGGTTCCACTTTTCAGTGGGCGCAAAAATCATCCCTTGGCTACGAGCATAGTAACTAATACAACAGACAAATAGCGATCGCTTGATTTTCTCATCCAGTCGCCATTGATAGGGACGCATAAAAATATACGGGCCATGGAGCGTAAAGCTATAAGTAAAACCACCCATTTCAGCCGCCAGCATAGCAACAGTACCACTAGCTTCAGCAATGTGGTTATGCAAATGCTCGATTTGTCTGTTTTTAATTTGTTGAGCTAAAATACCCGCTTCCAAGAAATAGAAAAACTGATATAAACCACCCCGTAATCCTGGTTGGCTGGTTGTAAATGCAAGTTTGATTGTTTTGAAATATCTCTTAGGAGAAACTAACAATAAACTCAAGTGTGATAAAAATAAATTAATTGGGTTTGGAGGCAGAATATAGAAAGTGCGATCGCGTTCTTGTTTCTGCTCTGCTCCAACCATATGTCCGTCATCGGTGCGACGAACTGAGAATGTATGTACCTCCACACCCATTTCTCGCAGAGTTGCGACTTCTCGCTGGATAAAGGTATCTGTTGCTCTGGGATATTCCCCAGTTAGATAAGCAATACGCATAGTTCAATTCAAAATTGGGAAGAGGGGTTTGTAGTAGACATCTCCGAAATAGTAATGTTCTGTGGTAAAAGAATATAATATAAGTCTTTTTACACCAGAATTATGAGTTCCGTATTGGAGCACATCGAAGCGAATCCTCAAGAAACCCAACGATTAATTGGTCTGGGATACCCTG
>NZ_JBHFLM010000175.1:0-20215 GCF_041928655.1 Pelatocladus sp. BLCC-F211
ATGAGGATTTCAAACAGTTAGTAATGTTTGTCATACTGTCTATATTAATTACTCACTAATTTACGTGATTATATTTAATTGAAATTGTATCTATTAGTACTAGTATATGTGCTACAAAATGAAGTGCGGAATGTGGGTTATCTATGCCAATGGTGGTAATATTATCCATGCAGACCAACACACAGACTTTGCAGCCGGATTATTTCTCACACGCTTAGAGTGGCAATTAACAGGATTTAATTTACCACGGGAATTTATCGCACCAGCTTTTAATGCGATCGCTCAACCACTAAATGCAAAATGGGAACTGCACTTTTCTGATACTGTTCCTCGTATAGCCATCTGGGTTAGTAAACAAGACCATTGTTTATTTGACTTAATTTGGCGACACCGCGCCAAAGAATTTACTGCTGAAATTCCCTTAATGATCAGCAATCATCTTCAACTTCAGGAAGTCGCAGAACAATTTGGGATTGACTATCATCACATTGGTGTGAATAAAGACAATAAATTAGAACAAGAAGCCAAACAACTAGAATTATTGCAGCAATATAAGATTGATGTAGTTGTCTTGGCAAAATATATGCAAATTCTCAGCGCTGATTTTATTGCTAAATTTCCCCAAATTATTAATATTCACCACTCTTTTTTACCAGCATTTGTCGGCGCTAATCCTTATCATAAAGCTTTTGAACGTGGTGTCAAAATCATTGGCGCAACAGCCCATTATGTAACTTCTGACTTAGATGCAGGCCCAATTATTGAACAAGATGTAGTCCGGGTTAGCCACCGTGATGAAGTTGAAGATTTAATTAGAAAAGGCAAAGATTTAGAAAGAGTTGTCTTAGCAAGAGCGGTGCGATCGCATTTACAAAATCGCGTGCTAGTATATGGCAACCGCACAGTAGTATTTGAGTGATTTATTACTTGGTGTCTTAGTGCCTTGGTGGTAAGCATTTTAAACCAAAAAGACTCCAAGACACAAAGATTTTTAATTCAAATAAAACAATAATCCAATTCCCGCGATCGCGATCATCACACCCGCGATCGCTCTCCAGCTAACTTTTTCGCCTAACCAAATCCCAATGGGGATAATAAACACCGGACTAGTTTGCAGCAAGGTAGAAGCAATCCCTGCAACGGTGAATTTTAAAGCTATCTGCTGTAACCAAATTCCTAAGTAAGTTCCGCAAAAAGCAGCAAAAATAATTGCTGGTATTAGTCGTGCAGATCGCCAATCAGAGTACGGTATTGTTCTATTTTTGGGCTGAAAAAACAAACCCCAAAGCAGCAAAATTAATACACCAGCACTCAGCCGCAACAAAGCAGCCCACAAAGGACTAACATTTGCATTACTAAAAGCCGCACGCGAAAACAAAGCCCCCATAGCATTAGCGATCGCTGCTAACACTCCAAATCCAATTCCCCACCATAGACGCATTGCAGAACCAGAAACTCTTCCCCCATCTCCCCCATCTTCAGGAGTCCGTTCTGTCACTACCCAAGCAACTCCCAAAATTGTCAGCAAAATCCCACACCAAGCACTCAAATTCAGCTTTTCCTGCAAAAAAATCATTGCTCCAATCGCTGTGATTGGTGGCGCTAAGGTTCCCATGAGTAAAGCGCGACGTGGTCCCAAAGTATTAATAGAAGCAAAGAAGACTGTATCACCCAAACCAATCCCTACTACACCACTGAGGAGAATCAGACAAAGGGGAGTGGGGGGAATGTTGGGAAATAATTCGCCACTCAGAACAATGGTGAGTAAAAGCAGAGCGATCGCAACTATACCTTTCATGAAGTTGAGTTGCACAGGTGGGATACGCTCACCCAAACGTCCATACACCACAGATGCGATCGCCCATAAACAAGCAGCAGACAAAGCTGCTATTTCACCCTGAAAACTTGTCATTCGATTTTAGATTTTGGATTGTAGATGGGCTGGCAATTTTAACAAATTATTAAAAATAATATTTACCCCTTTCCAAACACGCAAAAAATTTCATATTTTAGGATTAATACTCTTATTAACTTTAGCACTAAATGCACCCAAATGCTAAATTTTTGATTGATAAACTTTAGCACTCAAAACAATAAAGTGCTAATGTATCTAGTTTTAAAGACATACTATATAAAGTACTAGAATACTGAAAATAAATATTTTTTTCAGTTAATAATAAGAACAACATAAGTAAGTCGGATGGAATCAAAATAGCGATAATTACGAAAATTAAACATACCTCAAAGTAGAGACGCAAGGAACATCACGTCTCTACTAATAACCAATAATCAATGACAAATGACCATTGTACAGACTCGATTTATCGCGTCTGTACCAATGACAAATGACTTACTTAATTTCCAAACTTTCATATTGAGGAAGCAGCAATGAAATACACTTTTGATATTGTTGGAGTATCTCAAGTTTTACAGTTTTTTCATCATCAACAAGAAACTTTGCACAAACCCCAACATCAAGGTGTGGAATATATAGCGACGCATACATGTACGTTAGATGCATTTCTAGAATCTGTGGAGCCAGTACCACCAAAATGGAATTGGGATAAGGATGAGGTTGTGAGTACAGTGATAGATTTTTGGATGCAGAATTCTGATAGTATTTGTTATTGGAAAGCACGTTTAATTGATGCTGGCACTGATAATTTACTGATAGCAAGAGTTGCAGATATCAAAGCCTTAAAAGTGGAATTAGAATCTTTGTTAGGTGGAAATTTGTAGTAGAGACGTTGTACTGCAACGTCTCTACATGTCCAAAATATTGCGATCGCAACAATTACCAATTACCAATTATCGACACGGGCGGATAATATAAGTGTTCAAGCGAACACAGAGAGCAAGATCCCCGACTTCTTAAAAAAGTCGGGGATCTTGTTGTTCACGAATGATTTAGAAATGCTATATAATACCGAGTTCGGATAATAATTTTATATTCCTACTCCCATCGCAACCATTTAGTTAATACCCCAATTACCCATTACCCATTACCCACTACCTAATGTTACATATCTTTAAGCTTAAATTGCAGATGTGATCGTTGAACAATAGTAGTAAGATAAGTATATTTGCCGCATCTACCTTGGTACATTCTCAAGCTACGCGCACTGTACCAAACTCCTATTTATTACTCTGTGTCAAATGTTTGTCTCTGTCTTTCCACTTAAGAACATAGAAACATTTTGATGCTAATAGTACTGATGTAACCGTAAGCTATAGGATGTTAGTTACATCATTATAGTCGGTAATCTCCACCAGGTTTTTGTGAAAATTTTGTAAAATAGTTCGCTTTTTGATGAAAAAATTCTTAGCTTTTGATAAAGATACTGTAAAACTTCTAGACCGACAAAACACTCAGACTGGAAATCGATTAGCCTGTATGGAAGAGTACAATGACCAAAGTCATGTAACAAGTTTCTTCTAAATTTTCATTAAAAAATAAAGGTTCTGATAAATGAAATGAACTGTGGCAATGTTGAAACTTATACAAAGTACAAATTTTATTTTTTGAAAGACAAAATCTATAAAAGAACCATTAGAAGTCGGTGAAAGTTTTGTAACAAGAATATGTAATTAATTCCACTTGCCTAAAGTTGAGGCCAACTGGTGATAAAATTATGCAGAATCATTCTAGTAACAACAATGCCCTAGAAAGTTATGACAGTAAAAAGAGTAAATTTTTAACGCCCTTTCAGCGAAAACTTCTACTCAAAAAATTGCAAACTGATTTGCAGCCAGAATACAAACGCAGGCTAGAAATTATGTTGCTAGCAGACATGGGTAAAAGTCAGGCTGAGATATGTCGCATTTTAGGTTGCTCTCAGGAGATGGCACGATATTGGATTGCTATGGTACAAGCAGGCCTAGCCCACCAATGGAATGAGCGAGCAAAAGGCAGACCAAAAACTGTTAACAAGCAATATCTTGAAAGATTGCAAGAACTAGTAACACATAGCCCGCGTGAATATGGTTATGCCTTTAGCAGTTGGACAGCCCAATGGTTAAGCAAACACCTAGCTTTTGAACTAGGAATTGAGATTAGCGATCGCCACATTAACCGACTCCTTAAACAGAAAGGGCTGTCTACCAAACAGAAATATCAAAAAGGCAAACAAGAAACTGACCAGTTAAAAAACGCTGGAATTCAGATTTGTGATTTGCAATCTAACTGTGAATTGAAAGTTGATTATTCATTGAACCTAATGAAAATCAGCAACTAAGTATATTTGTGAGGTACGGAAATGCCATCAGTATTTGACCAGCAGCAGCTAGGTCAAACGCTCACCCGTGTTTTAGGTGAAAAGCTTGCTAATCAAGAAATGCAAAGCTGCATGAAGGCGGTAGAAATCATCAAGCCGCCAGTAGCAAAGCTTTTTTGGCAAGCGACGACAGGAAAACCAGGAATTTATCTTGTCTTAACGGGTAAAGTGCGGCTATTAGATCGCTCAAACAACTTAATTACTACCCTCAATCCTGGAGGAGGATTTGGTGAAACGAGTTTGTTTGCACAAGAACTATGGCTTCCCTATGCTGCTAGAGCTTCTTCTAACTTGCAACTTGCTTATTTACCAAGCGGGGTTTTGCAAGCTTTGATCAGCAAGCACCCCCGGATTGGCGATCGCCTCAGAAAACAAGCAGAAATTTGGGATTTAATGCTCACTTTGCTGCATCAATATCAAGAACAAAACAGTACCTCTGGTGAAGGTATACTCCAAGCCTTATCTGTATTTGAGCGACATGATTTAGAGTTGGGTAGTGTTAATGCCAAACTCCGCCAAGATAGTAAATTATGGCTGGTACATCGGGGAGAATTACAACATCCTGATGGTCGTTGTTTAACTCCTGGAAATATCTATGAAATATCCCGCGCAGACGATTTGCGGGTTACACAACCTACAACAATTGCATATACTCTCAGTCATGCAAATTGGGAAATAGTCCTGCAACATTGGCCTGACTTAGCCCAATTAATTGACTCAAAAGTTGCTTCAGATACCACACAAAAACCTCTTGAGAACAGAAAAGTCATTCCTTTTCCCTCAACAGAGTCGTCCACAAAACCAAAACCAAAAAAACGCCAATCTTATTTTCCCAGTCCTCAAGTAAAATTCGGGCAACTTTGGGGACACATCACTCGGCGCTATCCTTTTTATGCTCAACAAAGCGCCTCAGACTGTGGTGCAGCTTGCTTGGTAATGATTGGTCGTTATTGGGGCAAACAGTTTAGTATTAGTTGGTTGCGAGATTTAGCCAATACTAACCGTAGCGGTGCTTCAATCAAAGGTTTAGTCGCCGCTGCGGAAAGTATCGGCTTTTCTACCCGACCTGTCAAAGCTAGTCTCGATCAATTAGCACAACAATCATTACCAGCAATTGCCCATTGGGAAGGTAAACATTATATAGTTGTCTACGAAATAAACAAAAAGCGAGTCATTGTCTGCGATCCTGCAATTGGACAACGCAGTCTCACCCACGAAGAATTCCAAGCTAATTGGACTGGTTATGCGTTGTTATTGCAACCAACAGTCGGGTTAAAAGAAACTCCAGAAGCCACTCAACCATTTTGGCGATTTTTTGATTTAGTCAAACCTCATACGGTTGTATTGGTAGAGGTTTTTGGTGCTTCGGTCTTGATTCAATTATTTGGGCTAGTAACACCACTATTTACTCAATTACTTTTGGATCGAGTCGTTGTCCAAGGTAGCACCTTGACTTTAAACGCTGTGGGTTTGGGGTTAATCATTTTTGGTTTATTTCGTGTCGTCATCAGCGCCCTACGACAATATTTATTAGATCACACAGCTAACCGGATAGGCGTCGCCTTGATGGTGGGTTTTATTAAACACACTTTTAGTTTACCTTTAGCATTCTTTGAATCTCGATACGTTGGTGATATTGTTTCTCGCGTCCAAGAAAATCAAAAAATTCAGCGCTTTTTAACAGGAGAAGCACTGACAATTGTTCTGGATTTATTAACAGTATTTATCTATATTGGATTGATGTTTTGGTACAGTTGGCAACTAGGATTACTGGTGCTATTCGTTGTACCACCATTTGTTTTAGTTGCCCTGATTGCCACACCTTTTTTACGCTTAATATCCAGAGAAATTTTTACGAGTTTAGCAAAAGAAAGTAGCTACCTGATCGAATCACTGACCGGGATTCGGACAATTCGTTCCATGGCGATTGAGCAGACAGTCCGGTGGCGTTGGGAAGAACTGCTCAATCAATCGGTGAAAAAGAATTTTTCTGGTCAAGTGATTGGTGTACGGTTGCAACTTGTAAGTACTACTATTGAAACTTTAGCAACCACAATTTTACTTTGGTTTGGCGCATGGCAGGTAATCCAAAACCAACTAACTATTGGGCAATTAGTTGCTTTTAATATGTTGTTGGGTCAGGTAATTCAGCCTTTTCGACGATTAATTGTCTTGTGGAATCAACTACAAGAAGTAGTAATTTCTACAGAGCGGATTAACGATGTTCTGGAAGCCGAACCAGAAGAAGACTTAAGCGTCTCAGCCAAACAAATGCTTCCCGAACTGAGTGGTAGTGTTCGCTTTGTGGGAGTAACTTTCCGTTATCATCCCGAAAGCGAATATAACATCCTGGAAAATCTCAGCTTTGAAATCAAGCCAGAACAAACAGTAGCCCTTGTTGGACGTAGCGGTTCTGGGAAAACCACCCTCTCAAAACTCATATTAGGTTTATACCCACCGACAGATGGCAAAATCTTGATCGATGGTCAAGATATCACAGCTCTTTCTTTGCGATCGCTGCGACAACAAATAGGAGTTGTTGATCAAGATACCTTTTTGTTTGGTGGAACTATTCGCGAAAACCTGAGCATTGCTCACCCCCAAGCCACCCTAGAAGATATTATCCAAGCTGCAACCATTGCTGGTGCAGATGAATTTATTCGCCGACTACCGATGGGTTATGAAACTCAAATTGGTGAAGGAGGTGGTTTACTCTCTGGTGGACAACGCCAAAGGCTGGCGATCGCTAGAGCATTGGTTGGTAATCCCCGCTTATTAATTTTTGACGAAGCTACAAGTCATCTGGATACAGAATCAGAGCGGATCATTCAAAATAATCTCAAAACGATTTTGAGTGGGCGCACAAGTATTATTATTGCTCATCGCCTCTCGACGATTCGCAATGCGGATTTAATTCTGGTTTTGGATCGCGGTGTGTTAATTGAAAGCGGTACTCACGATGAATTGATCAACGCCAAAGGACACTATTTTTATCTTAATCAACAACAACTTGCTCAAGTTGGTTAAGATAAAGTTTTTTCTTTTTCCTAATCTCTATTTGAACCAAGGGTGCAGACAAAATATCCTACCAAATAATTTCTTTGAAGGTACAGAGCAAGAAAATTTCATGAGTTGAGTCAATTCCAAAATCCAAAATTGTTTGACAGGGTACACAAGTATGGCTAACTTATCCAACAACTTACCGTCTATATCAGCAAACAATCAGACAAATGGGCGTCGTAATTACAGATCGGCTGAAGATAATGAATTCGAGCAAGCAAATTTCGCAGAAACAGAAGCAAATGATTGGTATTATGGCACAGAAGAACTGTTAGATGCCTTACCCAAGCGTTGGACACGTTCTTCATTATATTTTTTAATGAGTTTTGCTGTTGTCGTTTTACCTTGGACAGCATTTTCTCAAGTGGATGAAACAGGAAACGCCAGAGGACGGATAGAACCACTAGGAAAAACGCGAAAATTAGATAGTCAAGTCGGTGGTAGTGTTGTAGCCGTTAAGGTAAAAGAAGGAGATACAGTTAGAGCAGGACAAGTTTTAGTTGAGTTGGAATCAGATGTTCTGCGAACCGATTTACAACAAACAAAAACTAAGCTCGAAGGATACCAAAATCGGTTAGTACAGTTTGAGTTACTCAAAAACCAAATAATTTTAACAAATAGCGTTCAAGAACAACAAAATAAATCCCAAGAATTAGAAAAACTTTCACAAATAAATCAAGCCCAGCAAGAATTAAGTGCAAAAGAGAGTACTTATAACTCACAAAAAATAGAAAAACTAGCTTTGGTTGATCAAGCAAAGCAGAATATTAATACTACCCAGGTCATTCATAAATTAGCTAACACTCGTTTAGTTCAGGACCAGATAGAGGCTGAACGCTATCAACAATTACAAAACCAAGGTGTTGTTCCCAAAATTAAAGTTGTAGAACTAGAAAAGGAAACACAAGAAAGTCAACAATTACAAGAAAAAGCTCAATCTGAAGCCAAACAAGCCGAATTACGTTACAAAGAGGAAACTAGTCGTTATCAAACAGTAATTAATCAAGCAAAAGCAGAGATTGAACAAGCTAAACTACGTTTGCAAGAACAGCGCAATGGTTATAAAAGTGTAGTGGAAGCAGGAAAAATAGCTGTTCTCAAAAATGAACAACAACTCAAAGATTTACAATCACAAGTTGCTGAGTTGCGATCGCTCATCGCTCAGAGTAGAAGTGAAATTTTATCATTAAATCTTCAGTTACAGCAACGTGTTATTAGATCGCCAATTAATGGTGTAATTTATGAGTTGCCGATCGAAAAACCCGGCGCTGTCGTCCAAGCTGGTCAAGAAGTTGCTCAGATTGCACCGAGTAATTCTGATTATATCCTCAAGGCACAAATGCCTAGCCAAGAAAGTGGTTTCTTAAAGGTGGGAATGCCTGTGAAAATGAAATTTGATGCTTATCCTTTCCAAGATTATGGAGTTGTTGAAGGACAAGTACGTTGGGTTTCACCAGATTCAAAAATTGTCGAAACCCCTCAAGGTAATATCGAAGTTTTCGATGTCGAAGTTACTCTAGATAAACCTTATATTCAAACAGGGGATAAACGTATTATGCTTACCCCTGGTCAAACAGCAACCGCAGAGGTAATAGTTCGTCAACGTCGTCTAGCTGATTTTATTTTAGATCCGTTTAAGAAACTGGAAAAAGGTGGTTTGGAGTTGTAGTTAAATAAAGGCAATCATGATGTAATAGTTAGCAGTTAGTTGTTATCATTAGCTATTAGTTAATTGATAAATTTAACTGTTAAACAACTATTGACTAGATGCAAACTTTGTAATTGGAATTCAGAATTTCACCATGTCGAAAGAGTTAAAAATTTCCAGCGTAGATATTTTGCAGCAAATCAAACTCTCCTGCCAAATTCCAGAATTAGTACAAGCGATCGCAAATCGCAAAATTGTTACTGATGCTGCAAATCAAGCAGGGATAAAAGTTGAAACCACAGAATTACAAAAAGCAGCAGATAATTTGCGCGTAGCTAATAAACTGCTGAAAGCAGAAGACACTTGGGCATGGCTGAAAAAACATCATCTTGCTGTAGAAGAATTTGAACTATTAGCAGAAACGAATTTGCTTTCTGCTAAACTGGCCAGTCATTTATTTGCTGATAAAGTTGAGCCGTTTTTTTATGAAAATCAACTTAATTATGTAGCTGCGGCTATCTATGAAGTTGTTTTAGATGACGAAGACTTGGCTTTAGAACTATTTTATGCCCTTCAAGAAGGCGAAATTAGTTTCGCAGAAATTGCTCGCCAATATATTCAAAATCCAGAATTACGCCGTGCTGGTGGATATCTTGGTGTGAAAACTCGCAGTGAATTACGTCCAGAAATTGCTGCTGCTGTTTTTGCTTGCAATCCACCAGGAGTAATTAAGCCTATTGTTACTCCTAAAGGAGTTCATTTAATCTGGGTGGAAGAAATCATTCAACCTCAATTAAATGATTTAGTGCGACTCAAGATTCTGAGTGATTTATTTGCTAATTGGTTAAAACAACAAAGTTCTACATGGAACATAAATGTAGATTTAGACTCAGAGCATAATTCTTCAGCAAAAGAATTGTTGCAGCAAGTTTAGTTTAAATTTAGACCTGAATCTAAATGTAAAGACGTAGCAGTGCTACGTCTTTGACAAGGTTTTTGGAATCACTTGATATAGTTGACAGAATTAAACCTGTCAACTAAAATTTGGTGGTATTGTAAAAAGTTAAAACTTTTCGCAACACCACCAATACGTTTACCCTACACAGAAAAGGGTATCAATTTTTTGTTCAGATTACTTATGGTTGTAGAACAAACTACTGTTTTACAACCATAATTATTTGACTTTAGAGATTAAACTCCACCAATTGCGCCCAAGAGTTCAGAGAAGCTAACTCCAAACTGACCAATCTTCTGGCTAGCAATTGCTCCTGCAAAACTACCTAGAGTAGCAATCAAGTTATCGAAGGAACCACCACCAACAACAGCAGCAGCATCAACTTCAGATACTTCGGTCATTTCTACATTGATGTCGGAAATTGTAATTCTAGACATGATCTAATTCCTTTTGAGTTCAAGTTAAGTATTTTGAGAAGCGTTTTTAGAGATTAAACTCCACCAATTGCGCCCAAGAGTTCAGAGAAGCTAGCTCCAAACTGATAAATCTTCTGGCTAGCAATTGATCCCGCAAAACCAGCTAGGGTAGCAATCAAGTTATCGAAGGAACCACCACCAACAACAGCAGCAGCATCAACTTCAGATACTTCGGTCATTTCTACATTGATGTCGGAAATTGTAATTCTAGACATGATCTAATTCCTCTTGAGTTCAAGTTAAGTGTTTTGTTTTGGACTTAGCTTTTGTTCGCTTCATCCATGTCTTTATTTTGCTATTTAAAACCACGAAAAACAAGGGTTTACAATGAAGGCTTTAGACAAAGTCACTGGAATTTTGTCTCAAAAATTTCTTAAAGTGTAGAAGTTGATTTTTGAAGATATTGTTAATAGTATTTATGAAGTAAAGATTAAGTACAGCAATCAAATACCTTTCATCCTCATTGCTTTTTTGAGATGTTTTACCAGGATTCAAATACACCAAAATCTCTAAAAATCAATATATCTATTTATTCAGTCATCTCTCAAAGCGAATTTGAAGTAGTTGTAAAGCATGATTGCCGACTTAGAAAAGATAAAATTACAAATTATTTATCCTTTTCTTATAGTTTATGATTCCAAATGCCAGGTCAAGTTTTTCTGAAGAAGTTTAAAGACAAAATTCCTGCAATTTTGTCTTGAGAAGTTTACCTGTTTCAGCAAGAAGGCTCACAAGGAGCTACCCGACGCAAAATTCACGACTGTAACCATATCGAAAAATGCTGACGGTACCTACTACGCATCTATATCTTGCTTTGAAGCCTCATGAAATTAAATTTCCCAGATGGATACTAGATGAGAGAACTGACTTATAAAGGTAAATAAATAGTGAATGTAGACCCCTCACCAACTTTGCTAGTAACAGTAATGCTACCGCCGTGTGCTTCGATAATACGTTTGGCGATCGCCAAGCCTAATCCAACTCCTCGACCTTGACGAGAGCGATCGCCTGTGTAGAATTGCTCAAAAATCCGGGGAAGATCGCTGTCTTTGATCCCTTTACCTTGATCGCGGATTTTGACAACAGCCTGTTTACCTTCTTTGTAGCCAGTGATAAATATCTGAGAATTAGGGGCTGAGTGCTTGATGCCGTTATCTAGTAAATTGAGAAGTGATTGCAATAGCCTTTCTGAATCACCTTGTATTTGTAATTCAGCTACATTTACTTGGGCGAAAATTTGCGAATTTTGCATTCGCGTTTCCACAGCTCTGACTGCACGATTAATTAAACTAGAAAGCTGAAGACGCTGCTTTTCCAGGTGTGTCACCCCAGCTTCCAAGCGTCCTAAATCCAGTAAATCATCAATCAAGCGTGATAGCCGTTTGGTTTCGTCTTCTACAGTCTTCAAAAAGCGATCGCTCACTGCTGGTTCTGCGATCGCACCGTTACGCAGAGCTTCAACCGTCACCAATACATTACTAATCGGGGTGCGGAGTTCATGAGACACGTTTGCTAGAAATGCTCGCCGTTCCTGATCCAACGAAGCCAAACGCTCGCTCATACGATTGAGTTCTATTGCTAACTGGTCTAATTCGTTACTTTGACGAATTTGAAGCTTATCGCCAAAATGCCCACTACCCAGACGAATAGCAAAGTTTTTCATCATTTGAATGGGACGGGAAAGACTGCGCGCCAACCATTCACTGATGAAAGCGCAAACTAAAAGCGTAAATAAAAGTGTACCTAGTACTGTCCATATCACTGTGGCAAACTGGCGTTGAAATTGCTGCAAAGTAATAGACATTCGCAACACACCCAACAACCTACCGTTACGCATGATTGGTTGGGCGATAAATAGTCTATCGTCGTTGGACAAAACTCCTTTTGCTACGCCTTGGACTTCTTGTTTTTCTAAAGCTGCATGTATTCCAGGTACTACTAGCCAGTCTTTGATTTGTTGATCTTGTTGAGGATTGGATGAGGCTAGAAGTAAACCTTTATTGTCGAATACTCTCAATGTGATAGTCTCGGCTGCACCATAACGCTGCACTATTAGCTGTACTTGTTTACGCTTATTGTCCTCTAGCACCTCAGCAATACTTTCATTAATCGCAGTACTCCAGCTCCGCATTTCTACCTGCCTCACTTTCATAAAGTAGGCATAGAATGACCAAAGAATGTATCCTGCCATCAGCGAGGTTCCCAAAGCAGTCAGCAACAGATAAGTAGCTAAAAGTTTGGTATGAATGGAATTCCACTTAATTTTTGATAACCAACTCATCATCTATAATTTACGATTGCTTTTCAGCACGACGCCGCAACACTGCTTTAATGCGTGCCAAAAGTTCACGAGTATTAAAGGGTTTTGTCACATAATCGTCTGCTCCCGCCTCTAATCCCCATATTTTGTCCACATCTTGGTCTTTGGCAGTCAGCATTACAATTGGCACATCAGAAAATGCACGAATCCGCCAGCAAACTTCCATTCCATCAACTTCTGGCAACATCAAGTCTAACAAAATCACATCTGGCACTTGCTTGTGAAACTGTTTAATTGCACTGTGACCATCTGCTGCTGTTGTCACCGTATAGCCTTCTTTTTGCAAGCTATAAGAAAGACTTTCTCGCAAAGCTTCTTCGTCATCTACTAGTAATACGTGAGGCATACTTTCTCTGAGGTTAATAATTTCTTTTCTAGAAAATTATGCTGTAATTTAATCTTGAAAACATGCTTAATAATAACATTTTTATATGTTTTATATATATTTATTATGCAATTGCTCCTCAAATTGCTGCTCAAGTAGCAGCAATTTGAGGAGCGATCGCTTCACCATTAGATGTACGTTGTTTTGGTGATAGATAATATATTCCAAAATTCCTACCAAATTTAATATTTGAAATTTTAAATTACTGAATATTGTTACTTTCTGAAAAAATACGGGAACTATATCTATGGTCTGATGATTATTTCTTAATTGAGTAGTAATGTTAGCTTCCTCTCGTCAAACTAGTCAAACTACAGGTGCATTTTTTTCAGCTTGTCTGTGTATTTTGGGTGTTTGCTTGTTGCAATTTCCACACATGCAACAACTAATCTCTATTCAGAAAAGTGCTTCATTAGAAACTTTAGAAAGAGAAATAGACGCAGAAAAACTTCGGTTGAATTTGCTCAAACAAATGCCGAGTTTTGGTTATACTAATTTAATTGCAAACTGGATATATCTAGATTTCTTGCAATACTTTGGTGATGATGAAGTTCGCACGAAAACAGGTTACAGTCTGAGTCCCGAATATTTTGAAGTCATCTTGAAACACGATCCGCGATTTTTAGAAGCTTACCTGAGTCTTTCTACCAGTACTTCTATGTATGCTGCCATGCCAGAGCGTTCCATAGCATTAATGAAAAATGGCTTAAAGTCTCTTTCTCCCTGGGTTCCCTCTAAGTCTTATTATGTGTGGCGTTATAAAGGCATTGATGAATTATTATTTTTAGGCGATTCTCTGAATGCCAAACAATCTTTTCAACAAGCTGCTAACTGGGCAAATAATCATGCAGATGAAGAGAGTAAACAGGTTGCGGCATTTTCCCAAAAAACAGCTGAATTTTTAGAACGTAATCCTGATAGTAAATATGCTCAAATTGCTACCTGGATGATGGTATTAAATAATCAGGTTGACGAAAAAACCTACCAAAGAGCAATTGTTGCGATAGAAGCTTTAGGAGGAAAAGTCATCAAAAATCCTGACGGTTCCACTAGGATTAGATTACCTAAACAAGATTGAGTCATTTGTTATTGGTCATTTGTCCATTGGTCAATAGTCAATAGTTATTTCCCCCTTGTCCCCCTTTCCTTGTCCCCAATCCCCGATCCCCAATCCCCCATTCGCCCCTACTGCTACAACGGCAAATTAATCCATTCCCAAACCCTAGAGTTACCTATTGACGATCCAGGTTTACTCTACGGGGCAACGGTCTTTACGACTTTGCGGGTGTATGATGAATGCTTGGAGCATCGACTCACTAACTGGCAAGCTCACTGCGATCGCCTGAAATTTAGCTTGCAAGCTTTTGATTGGTTAGTACCACAACAAGAGCGATTACGTCAAGGCGCAGAATTGCTCATAGCGTACTTCCCCATCCTCAGAATCTCTGTATTTCCTGATGGGCGAGAATGGATTACTGGTCGGGAATTACCAAAAGACTTAACAGAAAAACAAAATCATGGGGTATCTGCTACCTTATCATCCCCAAAATACTATCGGAGTTTACCCGATCACAAGACTGGAAATTATCTTAGTGCTTGGCTAGCGAGAAATAGCGCTCAAAAACTAGACGCCCAAGAAGCAATATTAGTAGATGCTCTGGGAAATTGGCTAGAAACGAGTACAGGTAATCTTTTCGGTTGGGGGGATGGTTGTTGGTGGACGCCTCCCCTAACGGTGGGAATTTTACCCGGAATCATGCGATCGCAACTAATCAACTATTTGAAACAACAGCAGCAGCTAGTACGAGAGGAACCTTGGACACCGGAACTAGTCAAAAAAATGGAAGCGATCGCCTATTGCAACAGTGTGGTCGAAATAGTTCCGATCCACACCGTCATTCAGCCTACAGGATCGCTACAATATAATCCCTACCATTCTTGTTTTCAACAAATACGGAGATATTTACTAGCATTGTAGGTGTGGAATTTGGTATACCTTAAGATAAGTTAACATAATTCTTAAAATGCCCTCGCACGAAAAATTTAGGAGGATTGACCTCAGTGAATAATAAACGGTGGAGAAATGCGGGGCTGTACGCACTGCTTTTTATTGTTGTCATTGCTCTTGGGACAGCATTTTTTGACAAGCAACCCCAAAGCAGAGAAACATGGCGATACAGTCAATTTATTCAAGAAGTCCGAGCTGGCAAGGTAGAAAAAGTCAGTATTAGTGCGGATAGGTCTACGGCTATAGTCACCCCTAAATTTGACTCTAAGAAGAAATTGGTGACTTTGGTTAATGACCCTAATCTCATCAACGAACTTAACGAACAAAGCGTTGATATTATTGTTTTGCCTCAAACTGACGAAGGATTTTGGTTTAAGGCACTTAGCAGCTTATTCTTCCCCGTATTACTTTTAGTTGGTTTGTTTTTCTTGTTACGTCGCGCCCAAAATGGTCCTGGTAGCCAAGCTATGAACTTTGGTAAATCCAAGGCCAGAGTGCAAATGGAACCACAAACCCAAGTTACCTTTGGGGATGTTGCTGGTATTGACCAAGCCAAGCTGGAATTAAACGAAGTCGTAGACTTTTTGAAAAATGCCGATCGCTTTACTGCTGTTGGAGCCAAAATTCCTAAAGGCGTTTTGTTAGTAGGGCCTCCTGGAACTGGTAAAACATTATTGGCTCGTGCTGTAGCAGGCGAAGCAGGTGTCCCCTTCTTCTCCATCTCTGGTTCTGAGTTCGTAGAAATGTTTGTGGGTGTGGGTGCATCCCGCGTCCGTGACTTATTCGAGCAAGCCAAAGCTAATGCGCCTTGCATTGTCTTCATCGATGAAATTGACGCTGTTGGTCGTCAGCGAGGTGCAGGTTTAGGTGGTGGTAACGATGAACGGGAACAAACCCTCAACCAGTTACTCACAGAAATGGACGGTTTTGAAGGTAACACCGGTATTATTATTATCGCTGCTACAAACCGCCCCGACGTTTTAGATGCAGCCTTGTTGCGTCCCGGTCGCTTCGACCGTCAAGTTGTTGTAGACCGCCCAGACTACTCTGGACGTGTGGAAATTCTCAAAGTTCACGCCCGTGGTAAAACTCTGGCGAAAGATGTGGACTTAGATAAAATTGCCCGTCGCAGTCCTGGTTTTACAGGTGCGGATCTATCGAACTTGCTCAACGAAGCTGCTATTCTGGCAGCACGTCGCAACCTGACCGAAATTTCAATGGATGAAATCAACGATGCGATTGATCGCGTTTTGGCAGGGCCAGAAAAGAAAGACCGAGTCATGAGCGAAAAACGCAAGGAACTGGTCGCCTATCACGAAGCTGGTCACGCTTTAGTTGGTGCGTTAATGCCAGACTATGATCCAGTGCAAAAAATTAGCATTATTCCTCGTGGTCGTGCTGGTGGTTTAACTTGGTTTACTCCTAGCGAAGATCGTATGGATAGTGGTTTGTATAGCCGTTCTTATCTAGAGAATCAGATGGCTGTGGCACTAGGTGGTCGTATTGCTGAAGAATTAATCTTTGGTGAAGAAGAAGTTACCACCGGTGCTTCTAATGACCTCCAACAAGTAGCACGTGTTGCTCGCCAAATGGTAACTCGCTTTGGTATGAGTGAAAAACTCGGACCAGTTGCCCTTGGTCGTCAGCAAGGCAATATGTTCTTAGGTCGGGATATCATGTCAGAACGTGATTTTTCCGAAGAAACTGCTGCTGCTGTTGATGAAGAAGTTCGTCAATTAGTAGATTCAGCTTATGCTCGTGCTAAGAAAGTTTTGACAGAGAACCGTCACGTTCTCGATCAACTTGCAGAAATGTTAGTTGAGAAAGAAACTGTAGACGCTGAGGAATTGCAAGACCTGTTGGCAAACAACGACGTGAAAACAGCAGCGTTTGCATAATGATTGAAGAGTTAGGAGTTAATTATTTAACTCTTAATTTGTCAGCCCAAATAACTCGCAAAAAGCAGGGAATTCTTGAATATTATAGAAATTCCCTGTTTTTTTGAGTGTATGCGCGACCTGAGAGTGTCAAAATATCGTCGGCTCGATTAAATCGAAGCGATCGCTTTAATTGAGGTAACGAAGATCGTTTGGATGGCATCAATTTTTTTCAAAGCAACTACAGCAGAAAGCGTAGCCAAACCGAGAATCAGGCTGTTAAAATCTAAACCACCTTTAATAAATGCAGACTCCGTTTCAGATAAGTCTGCAAGATAACTTTGTTCCAAAGAAATATCAGATATTGCAATTCTAGTCATGATATGTTTGTTTACACGTTACATTTGTTCACGTTTGTACTATTAGATGAACTCAGATTTTCCACCTGCCTAATATCTCATCACAGAATAAAATTTCTTGGCAATAGCTCAAGAATTCATTCTCGTGGCGTTGTTGGGACTGGTGCAAAATTTAAGTAAATTTTGTTATGTGGCAAATGTAATTCGCTCCAAATTCTGGATAACGAAAATACCCTGATAAATAAGTCTATGTTTTGGATATAGGGTTTTAACTTACTTTACCCCTTGCCACACTAGTATAGTATAAATTACTCAGTATGTTGTTAAAAATTTAATGAACTTATTTGAATTTACTTAGAAAATGGGTGTAGGGCTATCGGAGGAGTCATATTTTCATGACCTCGTTGTGGGCGATCGCCTCTGGGGTTATTTTGAGCATAGCTGGCTCTAGCCTTGATTCTACGATTGGAAGATTTTTTGTTTTTGTAAATTAATCGTTAAGCATGTTTAATTGAATTTTCAGAGTTTTACTGAACCATAATTAATTAACTCTAACCTTCATACTCATTTGGTGCAAAGATAGCCATGAAACCCAGGTAGATACATAACTAAAAACTTATATAACGCCAATAAAAAATTTAATAATGTTAGAATTTAACAGATTTAGATACAGTAAATTACACTCTTTATTTAGTCAGCGTCATTTAATAATCAAAGTGTGAGGAGGATTGAAACTTTATGCGAGTATTACTCGTCTATCCTATATTTCCCAAAACTTTTTGGTCATACGAAAAGATATTAGCATTAGTAAATCGGAAAGTTTTGCTGCCACCATTAGGTTTGGTAACTGTAGCCGCAATTTTGCCCCAGGAATGGGAATTTAAATTGGTGGATCGTAACATTCGTCCAGTTACAGAAGCAGAATGGGCTTGGGCAGATTTAGTAATTTTCTCTGCCATGATCGTCCAAAAACAAGATTTGCTCGATCAGATTCGAGAGGCAAAAAAACGTGGGAAGTTAGTTGCTGTAGGTGGTCCTTATCCTACTTCTACACCAACTGAACCAAAAGCAGCTGGCGCAGATTTTCTGATTCTGGATGAAGGAGAAATCACCCTCCCGATGTTTGTCGAAGCAATTCAACGGGGAGAAACATCTGGTACTTTACGGGCTACAGAAAAACCAGATGTCACCTCAACTCCCATACCCCGCTTTGATTTGCTAGATTTTGATGCTTACGACATGATGTCAATTCAATTTTCGCGCGGTTGTCCTTTTCAGTGCGAATTTTGTGACATTATTGTTCTTTATGGTCGCAAACCTCGTACCAAAGCACCAGCCCAATTATTATCAGAGTTAGATTATCTCTATGAACTGGGTTGGCGGCGGGGTGTTTTCATGGTGGATGATAACTTTATTGGCAACAAACGTAACGTTAAGTTGTTGCTCAAAGAGTTAAAAGTTTGGATGCAACAACATAATTATCCTTTCCGCTTTGACACCGAAGCATCTGTTGATTTAGCCCAAGACCCAGAATTGATGGAATTAATGGTAGAGTCTGGTTTTGCAGCGGTGTTCTTGGGGATCGAAACACCGGATGAAGAAAGTTTGCAACTGACGAAAAAATTTCAAAATACCCGTAGTTCTCTAGTTGAATCTGTACAAAGCATTATCAAAGCTGGTTTGCGTCCCATGGCGGGATTTATTATTGGTTTTGATGGTGAAAAATCAGGCGCAGGCGATCGCATTGTCCGTTTTGCAGAACAAGCAGCGATTCCTTCCACCACTTTTGCTATGTTACAAGCACTACCTGATACAGCCTTGTGGCATCGCCTAAAAAAAGAAGGACGACTGCGGGAAAACAAAGATGGTAACATCAACCAAACTACTTTGATGAACTTTATTGCCACTCGTCCCCTGGAAGAAATTGCTAGAGAATATGTGGAGGCATTTTGTGATTTATATGACCCGGTTAAATACTTAGACCGCACCTATCGCTGTTTTCTGATGATGGGTACGCCGAAATGGAAAGCACCCTTTAAAATGCCAGAGTGGGTAGTTGTCAAAGCCCTGTTAATTGTGATTTGGCGCCAAGGAATCAAACGGGAAACTCGTTGGAAATTCTGGCATCATCTCTTTAGCATTATTAAGCACAACCCCGGTATTGCCGAACATTACCTAGCTACCTGCGCCCACAACGAACATTTTCTAGAGTATCGCCAAATTGTTCGTGATCAAATTGAATCCCAGTTAGCAGAATATCTCGCCCAAGGTGCAGAAAAGCCCTATGTGCCAGAGAAAGAAAAGACAGAAGTACTAGCTGGTTAGCATGAGTTTGACAAAGCATGTGATTTTGCTACAATAACGCCCGCAGTTTACTTGCGGGCTTGCTTGCTACTACCTAGAACTTGCTGAAAAATATAGATAAAGGTGATGCTCTGTGCATTATTCCTCTTTTGTTACTACAGAAGATAGAAAAATACTGCCTCAACTCTGAATGCTAAACAAAATAATGAATTGTGCGATCACATCCCAACTTTGTCATTTAAATCCCCTTGTTGAAAATAGACGTAAAACATAGAGGTTTGAAATTATTCTCTACCGAAGGTAACAAAAGAGGGATTATTCAGAGCAGAGAAATATATCCTATGGCGTTGTGTGTACGTCTGAGTCTTCTGGGATTTTCTCTGCTACCCCCACTTATTGAGCCGATACAAAATTTTTTTCCAAAGTAGTTGACAAAGAAGAGGAGGGTAGCTACTATAGGAAAGTGCCAAACGAGCAAAGCGCTGCAAAGCGAGGCTTCGAGGGCATCCGAACCATGAAAACTGTATAGTTTGAAAGCATTATACACGA
>NZ_JBHFLM010000176.1:0-1022 GCF_041928655.1 Pelatocladus sp. BLCC-F211
ATTGTGGATTGTTACTTTCTGATAGAGCTTTCTGTAAACTTTCTTTCTGTGATTGATTCAAGTATCCTTGAGCAGGCATAGTAGTAGCTTCACGAGTTTATCCAGTTTACATTTTATGCAAATTAGGTGTGGAACAGCTTAAGAAACTTTCAGTTGTTCAATGTTTTCAAACTGTTCATTGCGCTGGGGATGTTCACCTGTTGTCAACCGTTTCTGGGCTTTGCGTTTGCGATAATTGTACTTCTCCAACAGTTGGTCTACTACTGTGACACTTACTGTTATCCCCTCACTTTTTAATAGTTCAGCAATCTCTTGTCGATTCAAATTCGTCCATTTAACCTGTTCATCCATTGGTGAACCTGCTGTATGCCGAGCAATAACTTTTAAAAATGTCGCATCAAGTTGTTCTATCGTCTCAAAGGCTGACTTGCGTCCTCCTCCACTGCGACGAATCTCACTCATGCTCATGGCTGATTCATCATCGAGTTCCTCTATCCCAAACCGAATTGTGTAGTAGTCACACCCAAACAGTTGGCTGATATAAGTTATCCCTCCCCATCCCAGTTTCACCGCTTCTATTGCCGCATACCGACGACGATCTTTTTCCGACAACGAGTGGTAAAACTGTTGCATTTGTTGCTCGACTTTGAAAGGATAGGGATTCATCGCATCAGAAGTTGGTCACTAGATAAGTTCAGCCTATCATTGCTCTGTCTATTTTTGGATATTATTTAATTCTCAATCCTTAATTCTTGCCCATCTCCCCCGAAAAAAATCGCTCTCGTCATTATACTAGATAGGCATGGCTTTTTATAGTACTTATGTATTATTAAATCATTTGAAGCGATCGCATGGTGCAACACGAGTAAGGTGCGATCGCAATCTCCAGACCTTCATACTTGGGGAAGAGGTAATATATTACCAGGACAATTGTCATTATGTATGGCTCGTAGCGCTCTGGGATAGTTATGAAAGAAACTGACGCGCTTAACACAAGTAGAAATGCCTGTATCAAAAAAATC